>CAXIBU010000072.1:0-13538 GCA_964021555.1 uncultured Verrucomicrobiales bacterium
TTGCCGGTTTTCGGGTCGAAGAGCAGGAAGGCATCGAACTTGCGCTTGTTTTTGCGCGAGACAAAGCCCTTGAGCAGGTTTGTCTTGTGGGTGCGCAGCAGTTGCAGAATTTCTTCGGGCGGTAGTTCCTTTTGCAGGATGACTTTACCGATGCGGATGCCTTTGGGGTCGTTCTTGGTGGTGATCCCGGGGATCAAGTAAGCCTTGTCGGTTTCGTAAACTGGAACTTCGTCGCCTTTGGTGCCAGGAACATTACCAATGATCTGGTCTTCGGTGAGCTCGTCGAATGCCTCGTCGCCATCCCCGTCATCGAAGACGAATTTGACTTTGAATTTTTCATCCAGAGCAAGTGCTGCGTCGAAGGGTTTATTGAAGCGTGACTTGAACCCAGTGAGCGGCCCGAGGAACTTGGTGGTGACCAGTTGCTTGGCCTCTTCCATGCTCAGCGGGCGCGATGCGATATACTTTGAGATCTTGAATTTGCAGCCCTCTTCGCGGCATTCGAAGGTGCCATCGGTCTGGCGCAGCGAAGGAGCACCACAGACCGGACAGGGGGCTTCCAGTTCAGGGAAATCGCGATTTTTCAGCTCTTCGGTGTAGCCCTTGACCTGCTCGACGACGCGCTCGGTCAGTTGCTTGATCTCGTTCATGAAGCGCTCGCGCTCGAAGCGTCCTTGCTCCATTTGCTTGAGCTTGTATTCCCACTCGCCAGTCATTTCGGGAGAGGTGAGTTCTTCAATGCCAAATTCGCGTAGCGTCTCGATCAGGCGCATGCCGCGGGAGGTGACGTAGTAGTCACGCCCGTCACGAGCGAGGTATTTCTGGCGCAGCAGGCCCTCAATCGTGGCAGCGCGGGTGGCTGGGGTGCCGAGCCCTCGCTCGGACATCGCTTCGCGAAGTTCGTCATCCTCGACGAGCTTGCCAGCGCCTTCCATCGCGGAAAGGAGAGTGGCATCGTTGAAACGGGCTGGGGGACGGGTTTCCTCGGTGAGCTTGGTGATGGTATCGACCTTGGCGGTTTCACCTTCTTGAACGGCGCAGAGCTCGTCTTTGCCAGCGGCGATTCCAGGCTTCTGGCCGTAGATGGCACGCCAACCAGCCTCGACCAAAATACGGCCGTCGGTGCGGAAGGTGTCGGTCACGGAGCCGTGATCGATGCGGGTGAAGCGCTTGGTGACCTCGTAGACGGCGCTCGGGAAGAAGACCGCGAGGAATCGCTTGGTGACGAGTTCGAAGATCTTACGGGCGTCGTCATCCATCGCGACGACACGACCGGTGGGGATGATTGCAAAGTGATCGCTGACCTTGGCATCATTGAAAATGCGCTTGTTCGGCTTGATGCGCTTTTCCTTGAGGATCTGTTCGGCGTAGGGAGCGAGGCCGGGGACGTTGTCCTTGATCGCTTCGACGGCTTCGTAGGTGGCACCGATGTAATCTTCGGGGAGATATTTGGAATCGGTTCGGGGGTAGGTGAGGACCTTGAATTTCTCGTAACAGGCCTGGGCCAGCTGAAGGGTGCGCTTGGCGGAAAAGCCGAAGCGTCCGGAGGCCTCGCGTTGCAAAGTCGTCAGGTCATAGAGCTGTGGTGCGGCTTGCTTGCTTGGCTTGCGCTCCTCGGAGACGATCCCGGACTTGCCCTGGCAGCGGTCGAGGATCTGGTCAGCGCTGGATTCCTCCCAGATCCGCTCGGCGCGACCGTGCTCCTGATCTGGTGACTTCTTGAAGGTCTCATCGATCCACTTGCTCGGATAAACGCCAGCACTGACTGCAAAGTCGGCGTGGATCTCGTAATAGGTCTCTGCCTTGAACTCACGGATCCGCTGCTCGCGGTCGGCCAAGATGGCTAGGGTGGGGGTTTGCACGCGGCCTGATGGCGTGATGTTAAATCCTCCATTACGGGACTCAAAGACGGTCATGGCGCGGGTGCCATTGAGACCGAGCAGCCAATCGGATTCCGAGCGGCAGTAAGCGGCATCGCTCAAATCCTTAAACGCCTCTTCGTCCTTGATCTCCGACCAGGCATCAAGGATTGCACCCTGGGTCATGGAGCGCATCCACAGGCGCTTCATCGGCTTGTCAATTTTGCCGTAGTCCATGATGTAGCGGAAGATCAGCTCGCCCTCACGACCGGCGTCACAAGCATTAACGATGGTGCCGATGTCCTTGCGCTTGGCGAGGCGAATGATCAGCTTGAGGCGGTCCTCGGTCTTTTCCTTGGCTTCGAGAGTGAAGCTCTTCGGGATCACGGGGAGGACATTGAAATTCCAAGGTAACTTCTTGCCGTTCGGTCCGGTAGGCATTTCCAGTTCGACCAAGTGACCGATGGCTGAGGTGATGACCGCCTGGTCATTCTCGAAGTAGTTACCGCTCTTGTGACGAGTGAATTTATCGAACTCAGGCGCCTTGGCTAGGACCCTTGCAAGGTCGGTGGCTACACTGGGTTTCTCGGCAACAATGAGGATTTTGGACATGATGAAATGGGAAAATATGGACGGGGCGGTGACAGCCAACTAGGCGGCAAGTGGCGAGATTGCAAGGGAGAAAGCACGAGCGACCTTTCTCAATCTACGATTGGGCGAGCTGATAAAATGCTCTTCATGCTCGGGCGTTCAACCACTTTGACCTGTTTTTCGGTAATCTCGTAGCCACCGCTAGTCGATTCCACACGGAACAGATTCTCCGCGAGAGCGCCAAGCTGGGCGCAGTGGCCGTCTCGCTCCAAGCGAGGAAGTATCGCCTGAAGAATCTCGTGTGAGGTGATGCTCAGGTCTTGCAGGGAGCGATTGCGGTGGATGCGCTCGTCGAGATCGCACTGGGCGAGGGCATCGATTCCGATCAAATTCAGGCAATCGATCAAATGCGCGCTCTCGACGCCATAACCGTTGGGAAAGGCAAGTTGTTCCAAGAGCTCGCGACGGGCAGCGTATTCACCGGCCAGAGGTTGGCAAAACCGTGCTAGCTCGGGGTAAAAGATCGAAAAGAGAGGACGCACCAGAAGCTCGGTGATGCGCCCCCCTTCGTTGGGCAGGATACGGGTGCCACTGCTCATGGGTCGCTCGTAGAAGCCCTTGATGTAGGAGATCTCGGGATGTTTCAGCAAGGGCCCAATCAGACCGCAGACGAAGCGGGGGTGCATGTTCTGGATATCGGCATCGATGAAACAGACTAGATCGCCCTCGATGACCGCCAGTGCCTTCCAGAGATTCTCGCCTTTACCCGGGTGATCACCTAGTTCGGGGAGAATTTCGGAGGCAAGATGGACTTTGGCACCCGCCTCAGTCGCGCGTTGGCGGGTTTGGTCAGTTGAGCCGGAATCGATGACTAGTAGCTCGTGCACCAAGGGGTGGCGCTCTTGGAGAACTGTTCTAACGATGCGCACCACGTCCGCAATCGTTCGCTCCTCGTTGAGCGTGGGGATGACGACGGAAATCTTCAGCCCTTGAGCATCGCGCAGTGCGCACAATTCTTCCAAGTCGGCAAAGTCGCGGTGGTGGAAGGAATTGTGGTCGAACCAAGTTTGAGCATCACTCATTACAAGGGGCACTCTACTGGTATCTACGCAAAACGCAGCACGAAAACGCTTTCCCTTTGCAAATGAAGTCCGATTCGGTATTTTCTAACTAGTGGCCGCTCTCGCCCGATCAATTTGATGGACCTGAGCTCTACAAGACCGATCATTATGAAAAACATCAACGAACTCTTCGCGTGGGTCTACCAAGGTAAGCCAGCCTTTGCTGATCCTGTTGCTGAATTGTTCGAGCGATCGATTCCCATTTCGGCCATCGTCCTTGCTTGCCTGTGTGGCATCGTTGCCCTGATTTGCCGCAAGCAGTCAGTGAATCAGTGCGTGCAAGCCATCATGGCTGGCCTATCTTTGATCGGGGTTGGTTTCTTCGTAATCCGCATGGTCGGTTATTATTCTTTCGGTAGCGCAGTGGGCTTCGAAGAATTGGCGCTGGGAATTTCATTCTCGTGGCAATCGACGGCGCTCTTTTTCTGCGGAATCGCCATTGCTCTCATTTCGGTGCTCGTCGCGCAAGTGGTCGAGAAACGCGCTTTGGCCCGCGTTCAGGCTCGCGTTGAGGAGGGCTGAGACTTTCTCTTGGAATCGCTAGGCAGTCTCACGGGCGCCCCACGAATTGGCTGGTTTGGAGCGATTAAATTTTTGTCAGGTTTACCTTGAGAGTGGGGTGAAACTTGGGTTCATTCTTGCGTTTCGATGGCACTGAACTTTTCCATGTCGAGTTTGAACCCGCCCCAGCGTGAGGCGGTCAATACCCTTACCGGGCCGGTCCTAATCCTGGCGGGTGCTGGGACGGGGAAGACGCGGACGGTTACCTGCCGGATTGCGGCGATGGTCGAGCAAGGGATCGCGGCGGATTCCATCATGGCGCTGACCTTTACCAACAAGGCGGCGAATGAAATGCGCGAGCGGATCGGTGACATGATCTCGAAGAAGGCTGCGGAAGAGCTGATGGTCAGCACCTTCCACTCGCTCTGCGTGCGCATTCTCAGAACGGGGATCGAGCACCTTGGCTTTAAGAAGAACTTCTCAATCTACACGGGCAGTGACCAAGCGAGCCTGGTGAAGCAGATTATTATCCGTAAGGGCGGGAAGGACGAGAAACTCGAGCCCCGCCAGGTCCTCGCCGAGCTGAGCCGGGTAAAAAATTCCGGCCTCGGGGTCGAGGCGATTACCGATGATCTGATCAAGATTGTCGCTCAAGCTTACCAGGACGAATTGCGCGCGCAGAACTCGGTCGACTTTGATGATCTTCTCATTCTTGGCGAGAAACTGATGCGGGAATATGCTGACGTTCGCGAGCACTGGCGGGAGCGTTTCCGCTACGTGATGGTGGATGAATTTCAGGACACCAATTCGCTGCAGATGGACTTGCTCAAGCAGTTGGTTGGCGTCGAGAACAACATCTGTGTGGTGGGCGATGATGATCAATCGATCTACGGTTGGCGCGGGGCGGACATTGGCAATATCCTGGGTTTTGAAAAATTCTTCCCTGATCCGAAGGTGATCCTGCTAGAGGAAAACTACCGTTGCTCGGCTCCGATCCTGGAGGCGGCGAATGGACTGATCAAAAACAACGCGGGGCGCCGCGAAAAGGCACTCTGGACCTCGCGAGCTGGCGGAGAGATGGTTCGCCTGATGAAGATGCCCGGCGATCGCGAAGAGGCCGAGTATATCATCGATGAGATTTACGAGACCAATCGGGTGGAAAAGCGCAAGTGGGAGGACTTTGCCATCCTCTACCGCACCAATACCCAGAGTCGGGTGATCGAAGAGGCGCTGCGCGAGAAGGACATTCCCTACCGCATGGTCGGTGGCCAATCCTTCTTCGACCGCAAGGAGGTCAAGGACTTGCTTAGCTACCTGGCGGTGCTGGTCAATCCGGACGCCGATGTTCATTTGCTGCGAATTTTGAATCACCCTCCACGGGGGATAGGGCAAAAAACGGCGATCCTGGCGACTGATCATTCGCGTGAGAAGCAGACCAGCGTCTGGGATGCGCTCAAGGACGAGGCCTTCACCTCGCAGATGGGGCCGAAGGCGCAGCGCTCGATGGCGGAATTTGTCGAGATTATCAAAGAGTTCAGCGACCGCGCCCATGATTCCAGCGAGAACCACGGCACCATGCTCAAGGAGCTGACGGAGAGGATAGAACTGAGCGACTTTGTCGAGCGCAGCTCCAAGAGCCCGGCCGAGGCCGATAAGCGCAAGGAGACGATCCACAGTCTGATTGACAGTCTGACGGCCTTTTCAGGCCCGAAGAAGACGGTGCAGGATTTCCTCACCAAGACCGCGCTGGATTCGGATAAGGATGACGATATCGAGAACCAGAAGGGTGTCTGCCTGATCACGCTGCACGCCTCCAAGGGGCTCGAATTTCCGCTCGTTTATCTGGTTGGCCTCGAGCAGGGGATCCTACCGCACAAGCGCTCGATCGACTCCGGGACCACCGATGAGGAGCGTCGGTTGCTCTATGTGGGAATGACCCGTGCCGAGGAGCGCCTGACCATGAGCTACTGCGGGCACCGCTTGCGCTATGGCGAGGAAGTGTGGTGCCAGCCCTCGGTGTTCCTGGACGAGCTGGACCACGACAAGATCCAATTCGAGGATTACGAGGAAATGATGAATGCCGAGGTCACCGAGGAGGAGACGGAGAACTTCTTCGGTAGCTTGAAAGACTTACTGAGCTGAGCGAGCGCTTGCACGGTGGCAAATTCGGCGCTAGGGAGAGCCATGGAGAAGACGGTCAATTACAAAGTCGGCAACGAAAAGCTGATCAAAGTGCTCGATGGTGCATCGGCCCACTTGCGCGGCTTGCTCGAGCGGCAGGGGCGCAGCGATGGCGCACTGCGGATCGCGGTGATTGGCGGTGGTTGCTCGGGGCTCCAATACAAGATGGACCTCGTCGATGGCCCACGAGATCGCGATATCATGGTGCCGAGCAATGGCGTGAATGTGGTGATCGACCCGAAAAGCGCGCTTTTCGTCAGCGGCTCCGAGCTGGATTACTCCGACGACCTTCAGCAAGGTGGCTTCAAAGTCGCCAACCCAAATGCGGAAGTGACCTGTTCTTGTGGCGAGAGCTTCATGGCGTGATACTCTGAGATGATTGCGAATTTCGATGCCTTTGAACTGCTCGGCCTGCCGCAGCGGTTGGTGCTGGATGAGGAGGAACTCAAGGCCGCCTACCATCAGCGCAGCTCGAATCTGCACCCCGATCAGCACCCGGATCAGAATGTCGATGGCGACTTCGCTCGCTTGGTCCAGGCGAAACAGATTCTAGCCAGCCCCGGCAAGCGCTTGCAGCACCTCCTTGAGCTTAGGCTTGGCGAGTCGGCTCCAGATGGACGCGGCACGCTTGGCGCCGAGCTGATGGATCGGTTTGGCAAAGTCGCCAACTGTCTCAGCGCGGCGGATGCGGTGATCGGCAAGCGCGAGCGAGCTCAGTCGGCCCTGGCGCGTGCTCTCACTGAGAACGAGGCCGCGATGGCACGAGAAGCGCTGGAGAGGAATCAGGCCGAATTAAGGGCCGAGATCGGCAAGCAGCTTGAATTGTTTCCAAAATTCGATGCCGATGGGGTCGAGGCACACTTGACCGGGGCCGCCGAGTGTTCGCGGAATTTGGCCTTTCTCGAGAAATGGCAGGTGCAGCTCAAGGATCGCTTCGCCAAGCTTTTCTGAGCGCGCGTGAGGTCTCGGCTTGCTTGCATGACGGCTAGCTGTTGGAATGGAAAGAGTGAGAGTCGGAATCTTTTTTGTGATCTCATGTCACAATTTCCGCATCTCGTGACGAAGTTACCGTATCATGACCTTTTCATTCTCCCTTCGAATCATTCAATCCGCGCTCCTGGTGTTTTTGTCCACCTGCCTGGCGATGGCGCAGGACGGCCCCGCGACTTGGAAGCAATTGGAAAAAGCTCAGCGCGAGGACAAGACCAAGACCGTCATTGAACTGGCGGGTCAGCTGAAAAAGCAGGAATTTGTAGCGAAAAACTGGGGCCAAGCGGGCAGGGCGATGGTGATACAGATCACCGCCAAGGCGCGCTTGGACGCGGGAGCTGAGAAGCTCCTGCCATGGATCGATGAAGAAATCGCCGCTGCTCCAGAACCGATGCAGCCAGTGATGCAGGCGATGCGGGGGCTGTGGCTCTCGCAGCAGTTGTCGCGCGGCAGGTGGTGGGGGCCGGGCAATGCGGCATCCGACGAAATGGCGATTGCCGATCCTGAGAACATGGACGTCACGACCTGGAGTGAACAGCGAATTTTCCATGAGACGGTCAAGTCTCTTGCCACCGCACTCGAGAAACCCGAGCTCCTGCAGAGCCTGAAGGTGGATGAATTTGAAGGTCTAATCAAAAAAGGCCAGTTGGATGAGGAGGGGCGGCCGACTCTTTATGACTTCATCGCCCGCGAGATTCTCGATAAGATGGGCAGCCTCGCTCAGGAAAGAGACGGGTTTATCCCCCAAATCAAACCTGGCCTAAGCGACCGCGAAGTCTTTATGACGGCGGATTTGCCAGAGTCGAAATGGTCTGCCGATCGCGCGCTGACTGATAAGCTCGGGTGGCAGGCACCACTGGCGCTTTGGCAGGAGCTGATTCGATTCCACCACAAACGTGACCCGCAGGGCGAGGCGCTGTTACATGCTGACCTAGATCGGATCGAATGGATGCGCACCGCAGTGGTTGCCAAGCCTAAGGACATTCAGCTCGCGTATGAGATGCAGCTGGAGCGGTTGGTGAAAGAGGGGGGAGATCGCCCGGTGGCGACTCGGGCCCGTCTTTTGCTCGCAAGATTCCACCTCGGACTCGATGAGTCGCAGCGCCCTTATTACCGCGACCCGATGCAAGGTAACGATGCGTGGAAGAATCCGCTGAAGGCCAAGAGCATCGCTGAAGAAGGGGCCGAGGCTCATCCGGACTCGCCCTTCGGGCAGAAGTGCCGGGATTTGGTCAACTTTATCGAGCAGCCGACTTTATCGCTTAGAATTCGCAATCAATGGCTCGGAGAGCAGGAGGTGATCTCGACCCAAAGTCGTAACCTTGAGAAGCTGCACTACCGCATTTATCCGATCGATTGGGACGCGAAGGACTGGATGCTGCGTCAGCACCCGAAGGCGCTCCACGACCAGCGGGCTCTCAAGAAACTCCTAACAAAAGAGGCTCCAGTGAGCTTTTCGCAGGTTATCGAAGACGAGGGCAAGCATCAGCTCAGGATCGGTTCAGCGACTTGTCCACAGGACCTGCCTTACGGGGCGCACTTGCTTGTGGTGAGTGATTCGGAGAATTTCGATGTGGATAAAGGCTACATCGCGGTGAGCAGCATTTTCCGTTCGGACTTGGGGCTCTATGCGCGGGGGCGCGGAGACGAGCGCAAATTGATCGAGGGATACGTCTTCAGTGCCCGCAATGGTGATCCCGTGGCGGGGCAGGAGGTCAATGCGTGGTGGCGCGAGGGGCGGGTGATCAAGAATCGTAAAAAGTCAGCGACCAGCGATGAAGACGGGTTTTACCAACTCAAAGCGAACCAGAATGCCGAACTATCTGCGCTTGATGCCGATGGCGGCATCGTCGTGGTCAGAGGATACCTAGGTTCTAATTCGAATTCGGTGGACTTAGACGCTCAAGCGCTGCTCTTCACTGACCGTCAGGCCTATCGCCCGGGACAGAAAATTCGCTTCAAGGCGATCTTGACCGAGCGCCCGAAGGCGAACGAGCCACGACGTCTCATGAAGGGGAAGAAAGTCACCGTCCAGTTGGTCGGGGCGAATGGAGACAAGGTCGCCGATGTGGAACTGACGAGTAACGGATTTGGTAGCATCAATGGCGAATTTGACGTTCCGATGTCGGGTTTGTTGGGCAGGTATCAGATCATGGTGCCGGGGCTCCAAGGCGGGTGCGGTGTGCAGGTGGAAGAATACAAGCGACCTGTCTTCGAGGCGGAGATGGAGACAACGGGCGTGCCCGGTGCTATCGGCGATGAGATCGAACTCAAGGTCACCGCGACCGCCTTTTCCGGTGAGGGCATGGATGGAGCGAAGGTCACCTGGACGGTCAATCGAGTGCCGCGCTGGTCACCGCGCTGCCTGCTGATGAATGACTTTGGAAATTCGCGCCAGATCGCCACTGGCGAAGGCTTCACGGAGAAGGGCGGGGTTTATGTTTTGAAATTCCTGGCCGAGGCCGACCCCATCGTCGATCTGGAGCCTGACGCCCTCTATCGCTATCAGGTGAGCGCTGAGATTACGGCCAGTTCGGGTGAGAGTCGGACCCTCAACTGGGGTGTCGATCTTGGAACGGCGAGTGTGAAGGCTACTATCGCCGTTGCTCCGGGCATCCATTTTTCAGCTGATAAACTCAAGGTCACGGTGCAGACCACGACGAGTGATGGCAAGCCGATCGAGTGCGAGGGCATGTTGTATGAGCGGCCGATTGAGCAATCGATGGAAGATCTTGAATTTTTCGGGTTTCAAAATCGCCAGCCGAAGGAAGAGGTCAAGCCTGCGCCAGCCAGTAATATGCTTAAGATCGATAATTCAGGCAAAATAACTGAAGAGATAGAAACTTATTCAGGCGAACGCGAAATTTCCTTTGTTGGCAAGGACCCGCAGGGACGTGAAGTGCGGGCAACGACTAGAGTAAATGTATTTGTCCGCGACGAGAAGGACTGCGGGATCCGTCAGGCGCAGATCATTGAAGTAGAAAAGTCGGTTTTACAGCCGGACGAGACCTTCAAATTGTGGTGGGCTTCCGGCTTTGCCACCGCGCGTGCGCGGATCGAGATCTTCCGTGATAGTAAGCTGATCTACAGCGAGTGGACAAAATCGGGTCAGACCCAGCAGATGATCGAATTTCCCGTGACCGAGGCGCTGCGAGGTGGCTTCGTGGTGCAGGTGCTGCAGATGAACAATGGGCGCCTTTTTGAACGTCGTTTGAGCATTTCGGTTCCTCACAGCGATAAGGACCTGGCGATTGAGTGGAAGCACCTGAGCAATAAGCTCGATCCCGGGGCCAAGGACGTCTGGACGGCGGTGATCAAGGGGGCTGATGGCGAGCCTGCGAAGATGGTCGAGATGGTCGGAACCCTCTATGATGCTTCGCTCGATGCTCTGTTTGGTCCGCATTCATTTAGAAGTCCTTATTCATGGAGAGACAATGACCTGACCGGGTGGTGGAGCTCTCAGAGCAGCGGCAGTGATGGCCGGATGCGGGTGATGCACCAGTGGAACAGGGGGCCGTCGAATTTCAAAGGCGGTCGACTTTACGCTCATTGGCAGACCTCCTTCCCGAGCGCGCGGAGGTTTGAAGCTATGCCAATGGCTATGGGTGGCGCAGGTGGCGTAGCTGAAATGGCGATGGATAGCGACCCCTTCGGTGGCGATGAGGGGGCTGTCAGACGTAACGCTAAAATGGCTGCTCCAGCTCCATCCGCTCCGCCGATGGACGAAGGTGGGATGGATGATCTTGAAGAGGCCGCTGGGGGCGATGAAGCCCAAGGGTCGATCCGCACAAACTTAAACGAGACCGCCTTTTTCATGCCGACCCTGGTCACTAAAGACGACGGGACGGTGGAGATGAGCTTCACGATTCCAGAGGCGGCGACGAAATGGAATTTCCTCGGCTTCGCTCATAACCAAGAGATGCACTTCGGCAGCCTGAAGGGCGAGACCGTGACCAGCCGCGACTTTATGGTTAGACCGAATCCGCCACGCTTCGTGCGAGTCGGTGATGAAATTGAATTTACCGCCCGTCTGGTGAACCAAGGCAAGAGCAAGGCCACGGGTGAGGCTGTGATCCAGTTGAGGAAGGCGGGAGACGATGCCGACATCACAGATCAGTTTGGAATTTCAGGAATTAAACAGTCGTTTGAAATTGGGGCGGGAGAATCCAAGACGGTGATCTGGCGATTGAAGGTTCCCGAGATGACGGATTGGCTGATCTACCGTGCCAGCGCGACGGCGAATTTTGAGAAAACAGAAGAGGCTCCAGCCAAGCGGTTTACCGATGGAGAGGAGAGCTGGTTGCCGGTCCTGCAGCGTCGGATTCTGGTGAGAGACGCGGCGACTGTTACCCTGAGCAAGCCAGGCCAGAAGGAAGTGAATTTGAAAGAGCTGCTCAATGCCAAACCTGCAGATCAAGGTGGTCCGATCAGTGTCGGATACACGGTGGAGGCCGTGCCTCGTCCTGCATGGCTCGCGATAAAGGCGCTTCCTTATCTCATGGAATACCCTCACGAGTGTTCCGAGCAGATCTTCAACCGATACTTTGCCAATTCGCTGGCTCGTCATGTTGTCAGTAAGAATCCAGGGATAGAGAAAGTCTTCAAGGCCTGGCAAGCCGAGGCCCTCCAGGCCAAGGGCGAAGATGCCTTCACCAGCCCACTGGCGAGAAATCCACAGCTGAAGGGTGTGATGTTGGAGGAAACTCCGTTCTTGATGGAGGCCGTCAGCGAGCGCGAGGAGCGCCTGCGAATTGTGAACTTGTTCGATCGGGATCGGGTTGCCCGTGAGCTGGATCAGGCCCTTGAAAAGCTCCAGGAAAATCAGATGTCCAATGGTGCCTGGCCCTGGTTCGCTGGAGAGCGAGCACGCCCGAATTTCTACATCACCGCTTACGTGACCGCTGGCTTTGGCCGCCTTCGCAAGATCGGTGTGGAGACGGTCATGATCCGTCCTGCCCTGAATGCACTGCCCTATCTGGACGGTGAAATGCACGATCGGTATTTGAGGGTTGTGGATAATAAGTCGAAGGACGCCAATCACTTGGATAGCACGGCGGTTCTCTACCTTTATGCGCGCAGTTTCTTCAATCGCGACATGGCGGTTCGCCCCGCACATCAGGCCTCCTTCGAATTTTGGAAGGCTCAAGCGGTCAAATACTGGGCCTCGATTGAGAGCATTCAATCCCGCGCTCAATTGGCGGTAGCCATGCAACGCTATGATGAGAAGCCAACCGCCAAATTGCTCATGGAGGCGCTGCGGGAGAATTCACTCGTTCACGAGGACCTCGGGCGTCACTGGCGCCAGCTGGATCGTGGTGGCTATCGTTGGTGGGAGGCTCCGATCGAAAGCCAGACCGCCGTCATCGAGGCCTTCTTGGAAGTTGATCAGGACAAGCAAGCCGTCACCGATTGCCAGACCTGGCTTTTGCAGCAGAAAAGAACCCAGCACTGGGAATCGACCAAGGCAACGGCCGATGCGGTCTACGCGGTGCTTGTCGATGGCTCGGTGGATCTGCTCGACACCCGCAAGGGAATGTCGGTCAAGGTCGGTGACCGGGAGCCTATTTCAGCCGAGCAAGGTGCCAAGGTGGAAGCTGGCACCGGACGCATCAACTTCCAGCTCCAGAAGGGCGAGATCAAGCCAAGCGACGGCAAAGTCGTCGTCACCAAGGAAAACGAAGGGGCATCATGGATCAGCGTCTACTGGCAGAGCCTTCAGGACATTTCTGAAATCTCGGCCAAGGACACTAACAACGCCGAAGAGGGCAGAGGTGCAGCGCTCGCGATTAGCAAGCTCGTCTTTGTCGAGCGCAGCACCGATGACGGCAAGAAGCTTGAGCCCTACGAAGAAGGGACCTCGCTCAAGGTTGGCGATACTCTGGTAACTCGCCTGATCATCGAGAACGACCGCATTTACGAATTCGTTCACCTCAAGGACCAGCGCGCGGCAGGCTCGGAACCGATGGATGCCATCTCGGGCTACCGCTGGAATTCAGACCTGTTTTTCTACCAGGAAACCCGCGATGCCGCTTCGCATTTCTTCATCGAGCGCCTGCCAGCTGGCAGCCACGTCATCGAATACCGGGTCAAGATCCAGCACGCTGGAAACTTCGCTACCGGCATTGGCGAGGTCGAGTGCCTCTACGCTCCCGAATTTCGCGCCAGAAGCAGCTCGCTGCAGCTAAAGGTATCTCCTCTGAAATGACATTGGATCGAAAGGAAGAGAAAAAGGCCGGCTACTGGACCACCTGTCCGGATTGCAAGGGTCGGGGACGCAAGCGCAAGGGGCCGACGA
>CAXIBU010000073.1:0-13079 GCA_964021555.1 uncultured Verrucomicrobiales bacterium
GTGGGCGCGATATTGATGGGCTAAGTCGCCCCCGTCCAATCAAATTTGAGCCGTCAAGACCGGCGTTTGTGGCTGGATTCGGAGAATGCATGCTCTACGCGATTTCGAAATACGAGATACTGTGGTGCTAACAAAAAGCTGTTAGTTAAAAAATGACCTGTAGGATAGAAAGGTGGTGTCCTCTAAGGGCAGGGCCTTTATCGCCTGTGTGTGACGGGGTTCATTATTGATACGTTCATTTCTAGCTTGTCCATGCCTGTGGAAAGATGCAGTGTGGAGATTGCTCGGGTGTTCCTCTCAGGGGGATGTTCACAGCATCGATCGTTCTACCCCACTTCCCATGAACTCATCTAAAAGTTCCCTTTGTGCCTCAGCCTTTAGTCTAGGTGTATCTTTTTTCATCTTTGGCTCTCCGGTCAGTTTGGCCCAAGGGACAGTCAGCGGTAAGCAAACTGGCGCTGCCGGCGCCGATGCGAATGGAGATGGGGTGATTAGCCCCTCGGAAAGGGCAAACTACCAATTGGAGCTTGAGGCAAGCGGCGGTGATGCGACCAATATTCGCGTCCGGGACACCATTGATGCCGATGCCCAACTGGTCCCCGGATCGGTTCAGGTCGGGCCGGTGGGAATTGACGAGACTTATTCCGTTACGGGGAATATTCCCATCGTTGTTCCAGCGAATGCCGGAGTGCTCGTCAATGACTTGGATCCCGACGGTGGCGCGACCCCAGTTCTGAGCGCGCGTGATTTGGATACCACAGGGACGCAGGGTTCGGTTGTCTTAAATTCGGATGGTTCTTTCACCTACACTCCAAGCCCAGGCTTTGTCGGGTCCGATTCTTTTCAGTATGTCGTTCGTGATGCCCAAGGGCTCGATGGACTGAGCAAAGGCGTCGTTACCTTGAATGTCAGTAATGGAATTTGGTTTGTGGATGCTGCAGATACGACGGCCGATACTGATTTGGCAACTGCGGGAACGGCGGCAAATCCCTTCAACTCGCTGACAAACTTCTCAGCTCGCAACAATGGATTGGCGGGGAATCCTGCTGCAGGGCAGGCGGTCTTCGTCTTCGCTGGTGCCTACTCCGGGGGAGTCACGCTCCTGAATGACCAGAGTTTGCTCGGCCAGACGACGGCTCTCAACAATACCAGCCTGAATTTCGCTTTAGCACCCTTTAGTCAGCTTCCTTCTGGAAGTGGCACTGGGCCCAACCCCGTTATCACCACTACGACCGGTAATGCCGTTGATCTAGCATCAAACAATCGAGTTCTCGGCATAAACGTCGGAAATACTCCTTCCAATAGCTTCGCAATCGCAGGTGGTTCGATCGGTAATTTTTATCTCGAGCGTTTCAGTTGTTCCGGAACTGGCGGGGCTCTTTCTCTCAAAAATGGAGGGGTGACGGCGAGTGGGCTGGGGCCCCTCATTTCGACGAGTTCGGCAGTCGGATGTGAGTTGGAGGGCCTCGGCGGAAACTTGCAACTGCCTCTCGGAGCGTCGTTCAACGGTGTGACAACGACAGGAGTTTCTGTCTCAAATTCGACCGCGACTCTGAACTTAAACAATCTTGGCATAGTCGGGCTTGACGGAGCGAATGGGATTTCCGTTACAAATTCATCAAATGTTACAACTTCTTCTGGCACAGTTTCGACTATCAATAATACGGCGGTTGAGATTACCGACTCGACGGCCAATTTGGTTTTGAATTCGGTTTCGGTAAATGGCTTGGCGTCTAATATTGCCAGTGCAATTAAGCTTCAATCGGCGCCGGGGAGTTTTCGGATTACCGGTGATGGCTCTGGCTCACCGAATAATTCGGGTGGCTCAATTGCGAACATTTCGGGGAATGCCATCAATCTCCAAGGCGCGTCGAATGTCGAACTGAATCAACTTTCGTTGAATTCCATCGGTGGCAGCGCGATCGTGGGTCGCGGGTGCGCGAATGTCTCGATCTTTGACAGCAACTTTACTGGGATTGGATCGAACGTGAACTTTGGTGCCAGTGCCCTGGACTTCTCTGCCGCCGAAAATAGTGGTTCCTTCGGGGTCAGCGGCACTCTGAGACTAGATCAAGTTTCGGTGACGAATTTCTATCAACGAGCTCTGGATTTACGAAATGAGTCAGGTTCTCTTAATCTGATCATCGAAGGAGGAAGTAATTTCGCCAATAACAACCAAGTTTTTGGCGAGGGTGCGATCAATGTGGAGGCCAATATGTCGGCTCAAATCGGTGTAAGTGTTGCCGGGGCAAACTTCAGCGGGGTAGACGGGTCTTCCATTCGCTTTGAGCATGACAGTTCTGCGAATAACGTTCTCTTGGTCAATAATTGCATCATTAACAACGCTGGTGGAACTGACAAGCTACCAGCGAGTGGAGGCGTGGATACCTTGATTGCGGGGGGCGGCCGTTTGGACGTGAGGGCGGCGAACAATCAGCTCAACGACGTGACGTCGACGGCTTTCTCAGTGATTGCGCCTTCTCCTATCGGGCCTCCAGTCTCTCCTAATGTGAGCGTCCATCTTGATAACAATACGATTTCGTGTTTCGCCACGTCTCCGGCGAGCTTGGGAAGCGCAATTCAGGTGAGTAACGATGTGGGCGGTGACTGGGACGTATTGATCAACAATAACAACATCTCAAGCGCGACGGCGAGCTTGGCAACGGGTCGACTGGAGCGGGGGATCTATGTGCTCAACCGTGACAATGGCTCAACTTTGGATCTGGAGCTCGACAATAACACCGTTACACAGACCGATGCCGAGGGTTTCCGATTGTTTACGGATCGAGCTTTCCCGACGGGAGGGCCACTTGTAAACAATGTAACCCTAACGAATAATTCCTTTATCGACACAATTCAGTCTGGATTTGATACGTCGCTAGTCCTCCGCCTGCGGGATGACGCTATCGTATGTGCCAATGTGGCTGGAAATTCATTCAATTCGGTGTCGGATAATTTCCTCGGGCAGAGCTTTGATACCAGCGCGCTTTCATTCCAGCAAACTAGCGAGGCGAATTTGCAGACGGCTAACGGAGCAATGAGCACCGACTTCAGCGGAAACCCTGCGGCTTACAATTCACCACCTTGTCCGAGACCTATCATTTCCGTCATTTCATCCCTCTAACATCATATGTCTGAACCATTCTTAGCCGAAGTCAGGATTATGGGCTTCAACTTCGCTCCAAGAGGCTGGGCCTTCTGTGACGGGCAGATCTTGCCCATTAATCAGAACCAGAGCCTGTATTCTCTATTGGGAACCACGTATGGTGGGGACGGTAGGACCTCTTTTGCACTGCCTGATCTTCGCGGTAGGGTGCCGATTCATACCAGCACCACTCGGAGCCTTGGTCAAAAAGCAGGCGAGGAAACTCACACGCTGGCCGAAAGCGAGATGCCTCAACATACTCACAAGCTTCAAGGCAGTTCGGATGTGGCAGTGAACGTAGCGCCGGATTCGGGTCAAGTTTTCGCCAGGGCAGCTACGCCTGTTTATCACCAGACAGCCAACGCAACGACGGTTGACGCGGTCGCAGGGAGCGTCACTAACAGTGGCGCCAGTCAAGCACACGAGAACATGCAGCCGTATCTGGCTGTTAATTTCTGTATCGCCCTTCAGGGCTTATTCCCATCACGAAACTGATATTATGGCTGAACCTTTTGTTGGAGAAATTCGGATGTTCGCAGGCAATTTTGCCCCGCGGGGTTGGGCGTTTTGCGACGGCCAGTTGTTAGCGGTCAGTCAGAATGACGCTTTGTTTTCATTATTCGGAACGATTTACGGGGGCGACGGTCGAACCACCTTCGGCCTTCCCGATCTGCGAGGAAGAGTGCCTATTCATGCAGGAACAGGTCCCGGCTTATCTCCTCGTCGTTTGGGGCTTAAGGGTGGAGCGGAAAATGTGACCTTAACCACCAACCAGCTACCATCACACACCCACCCGGCGAAGCACATCAATGAAAATGCCGACCGCACCACCGTTGCGGGTGCCTTGCCTGCGAGAACTGGTCGAGATTTCTACGTTGAGGGTGCGACTGATGTGGCTCTCTCATCTCAAGCGGTAACAAGCGCTGGAGGCACAGCAAGCCACACCAACCTGATGCCCTTTCTCTGCGTCAATTTCATTGTTGCTCTTTTCGGAGTTTACCCCTCACGCACCTAGTCTTATGTCTGAACCATTTCTCGCTGAAATTCGTATCTTCGCTGGTAACTTCGCACCACGCGGTTGGGCGTTTTGCAACGGCCAACTCCTGCCGATCTCTCAGAATACTGCCTTGTTTTCGCTCATTGGCACGACCTATGGCGGAGACGGTAGAACCACAACTGCTCTTCCGAATTTGCAGGGTAAGGCGCCTATGCACCCTGGACGAGGGCCTGGCCTGACCAGCCGCCGCTTGGGCCAGACAGGAGGGGTGGAAGCAGTGACCCTCACGGAAGCTCAGATGCCCAACCATACTCACGGCTATCGAGCTTCAACAGCAGTGGCCGAAGAAGAGGGCACCACGAACCCTCAAGGCAACACACCGGGAAGACCCGCGCGAAATCAGCCCTATCTCGCTCCTGCCAATAATCTGATTGAAATGGGAGAGACGGTCAGTGCTGGCAGTTCTCAACCTCACAATAATTTACAACCCTACCTTGCGATAAACTACATCATCGCATTGACGGGGCTCTACCCGAGTCGATAGTGATTAACTTTTCTCCATCCAATGCCGCCCTGGCCCTGCGGCAAGAATGCGATTCGGATCGCGAGTTTTTACGTGGTCTCTACGCGAGCACGCGTAGAGAGGAGATGACTGCATCTGGTTGGAACGCGAACCAAATAGACGCGTTTTTAGCAGAGCAGTTTCGCCTGCAATCTCAGCACTACGCCACGACTTTTACAGATGCTGAATTTTGGATACTCGAGCATCGAGGTCAGCCGATTGGCCGACTGTATCTGGATGAGCGCGATGACGAATTTCGAGTGATTGATATCGCGCTTGTTCCTGAGAGTCGCGGGCTCGGGCTCGGGGGACAGTTGCTTAAAGACTTACAAGCTTTCGCTGAAGCTCGGAACAAGTGCATCCGCATCCACGTGGAGCAGAACAACCCTGCCATGAGCCTCTACCGTCGCCTCGGTTTTGAACCGCTTGAAGAACATGGGATCTACCTCCTGATGGAATGGTGTGCTCTCGAACTTAACCCTGCCAATAGTCAATGAAACGTCGGAATTTTGTAAAATCATCCTTATTCGCCGGAGTCGGCGGTCTATTCGCCGGTTATGGATTGGCTCCTTCGCTGGGTGAATTCTTGAATGGCTCGGACCGTGGGGTTTTGAAGTCTCTCTCATCTCTCTTCCCTAGAATCCTCGTGGAGGAGTTTGATGATTGTCGAGCACGCAAGGTCGTAGCCTCAGTCTCGATTGATGAAGTCGATTCATTTCTCGATGAAAGCAAGCGCTCGAAGAGTTTGCCGGAATTACAAATTCGAGCTGACGGGCAGTGCTTGAGCTTCCGCAAGGACGATACAGATTATGTGATCCGCCTGTTGATGCCCGACGACTTTGCTCGCCGGAGTGGAACTCCGTTTAGCTGCTGAATTACGATATGCCCTCCCCAAGTGCCAAGATGCAAACTCTAGAAGAATTCTCTGCCCTAGCCGACTGCGAGCTCGTTTTGCGATTAGATGGGCAGGAGTGGACCGCCGACCTCATTGAGGCCAAGCCGCTCGTCAAGCATGGAGAGGCAGAAGCGCGAGAGCCTTTTTCCTTGGTATTTAAAACACCGGTCACCGGCTTGCCGCAAGCGAGCTACGAGCTCATTGCCCCTGGTCATCCCCCCACCTTACTATTTCTCGTTCCGATCGGCGGCGATGATAGCAGTTCCCACCTCCAAGCCATTTTCAACTGATGAAGCTTCACCTACTCCTGCCTCTTTTTGCTGCCTTCTTCTCATACCTCGCCATGGGGCAGGAGGTCGATGTGACAATACCGATCTTGCCAGAGGGTAAGAAGATCCAAGTGGTCTATTCGACGCAAGTCGTGGCAAACCCGACTGTATCAGCGTCCGGGGCAATTACGTTGACTCAGCAAGCCCGTCTAACCGCGGATGGACAAGCGGAGACCCTTGCCGATGACCCAACTGTTTCTGGTAGTGCGGATCCAGTGGTCATCAACGGATTTGCCAATGTGGCTCCGACAGTTGCCCTCGCTTCTGCCGCTGACATTACTGCGGCTTCTGGCACGGATCAGAGCATTAATCTCACCTATAGTGACGACGGCACCTTCACCGTGGTTGATGTCTCGACGATAGACACCTCAGATATTTCAGTTTCAGGCCCAGGCGGGGCCTTGGTCGTCAGTGGTGCCAGCGAGGCCACGTCAACAGATGGATCGCCCAAGACAGGTGTTTACACGATTTCAGCTCCTGGTGGTAGCTGGGACTTCACGGACAACGGGACCTATACGATTTCAATGTTGGCCAACCAAGTCAGTGACATTGCCGTATCTGGGACGATCTCGCCATTGTCGGTGGCTGCAAACTCGAATTTGGGCAGCTTCGATGTCAACATTCCTGCCCCTAGCCACTCGATTGCCGCGCTCTCTGCCGTCAAGAATGAGGGGAATTCGGGCACGACACCCTTCACCTTCACGATCACTCGCGCAGGTGATACCTCTGTTGCGACCTCAGTGAATTGGGCCATTAGTTTGGCTGGCGATCTTACCGCCTCTGATTTCAGCGCAAGTAGCGGAACGGTGAATTTTGCGGGAGGCGAAACTAGTAAGACCCTTACCGTCCAGGTGGTTGGAGATACCGAGGTTGAAAGTGATGAGGCTTTCTCCGTAACGATTTCCAGTCCCCTTCCAAGCGGCGCTGTCATAGGCACGGCGACTGCGTCAGGCAGCATCACCAACGACGATTTAGCCAGTCCAATCAACATCGCCCTTGCGGTGCTTGAAGGTTCGGTTGCGCCAGGAGGAACTGGGACTTTACAAGTGACTTTAACCAACCCAAATGCGACGGAGGATGCTACCGGGATAAGGTTCAGCCTAGATTTGGACGTCGCTTTGTCCGGATTGAGAGCGACCGGTTTGCCAAGCTCCGATGTCGTAGGCACAGGTTCTCAGCTTTCAGGGACCTCATTGATCAACCTGACCGGTGGCACCATCTTGGCGGGTGATTCGGCAGTCTTCGATGTTAATCTTCAAGTTCCGGGTGGTGCGGCCAAGGGGACCTACAATCTTCAGAGCTCCAGTATTACGGCGACTTTGGCAGGATCTGCAATCGTTGGCACTGGTGGAAACACCAATCTCGAAGTTGGAGACCCCCAGATTCAAGTTGAGCTAGTTGGAAGTAAAGTGGTGGTGACTGGCTCACCAGTCGGTGACGCCCTGACATTTTCCACACTGGCTAGCCCGGACCGTTTGGCAATCACGCTGACTTCTTCTGGTGAGTTGATTACCTCAAGTTCGCCAAACGTGACTTTGACTGGGACGACGCTGGCAACGATCCCTCTTAGTTCTATTGGTGGTGCCAGCCCACAGATTCAGTTCGACGCAGGTGCTGGTAATGATCAGCTAACGATTGATCAGTCGGGAGGAGTCATTCCCAGAATCATGGGGTTCAACGGTGAGACGGGAATCAATGAGGTAATCGTTACGGGCGGCACGGTTGATCGCGCTAGAATTACCGAATCGGTGGCCGGTTCAGGTCAAGTTCTCACTGATACCTTCTCTATATCCTACAGTTCGGTCGGCGCGCCAGTTCGCTTTGAATCTGTCTCTAACGAACTGACTATCACCACTGCTAACGTCGACCAAGAGGTCGTCCTGAGTGGTATCATGGTGCCGAATTTCAGCCAAGTTTCGACAGGATTAGGTAACGCGATTAATTTCCGCTTCCCGATAGATTCCTTCTCCTTGAATGGCGGTAGTGGAAACGATCAGATTCAGCTCAATACTCTCGATCCTCAGTTCGATGCCTTGTTTGTGGTGGACGGACGTCAGGGAACGGATTCAATTACTTCCGCCTCGAGCTTCTCTTTGGTGCAGACTAGCACGGTAGATGCCCGCAACATTCTGCTTCGAGCGGAATCCGTCAGGCACGAAGGAGTCTTCAATAATTCATCAGCCACTGGCGTAAGGGGCCGGATCACGATCACTGCCGATGAAATGGACTTTTCAGGTGGAAGCTTTGTTGGTGTCGGCTCGATTGAGCTACTACCACAAACAAAATCAGCAACGATTGGTATCGGAGATGGCAGTGTGGGGACCCTGAATTTGGATGCCGCCGATTTGGCTGCCTTTGCAGACGGGTTCCAAGCCATCTCGGTCGGGGCATTTGGCGGTCCCGGCGGGCGAGGTGATGTTGATATTAGGAGTGCATCTTTGAGCGATGTATTAATCGTCAGAGGTAACAATGTCGAAATTGGCGGTTTCAGTTCGACTCAAAATATTGTCTTGGATGCAGAAGGCCTCATTGAGGAAGGGGCCACCACCCCTGCTCTGAGCGCCAATCAGTGGCAGCTAAAAAGTCGATTGGCTCCGGGTGGTGATGGCGTTTTTGGGGTTTTCCAAGCGGTAACAAGCTTTTCAACCAGTCCTGATGCTACGGTCCTAATTGATTTTGGCGGCACGCAGGCGGATCGAGTCGATGTGACGGGCACCGTTGCAATTTCTCCGGCGTCGACACTTTCACTGAACCGATTGGCTGCCGTCCCATTGGGAACTGTATTAACTATCCTGTCCAACGATGGCGCTGAACCTGTCAACGGCAGCTTCGCAGGTCTGTCTGAGGGGGGGAGTGTCACGGTGGATGGTCAGCTTTTCCAGATTAGTTATGTCGGCGGTGATGGCAATGACGTCACTTTGACGGCCGGGGTGCCTGAAATTGAGTTCTCTCAAGCAAGTTACACCTATGGCGAAAATGGCGCTGCAACTGGCGTGGCCGTGACTTTGGTTCGCGACCTTGCCATTGGTGATTCCACAGTTTCGGTTACTTTCCCAGGCAGCGGAACCGCCGCTGCGGGCAGTGATTACATCGCAACGCCAGTCACGGTGAACTTTACCGGCGGCTCGCTAAGCGAAACGGTGTCACTCAACCTTACCCAGGATAGCATCGTTGAACTGGACGAAACCCTAGGCTTGAGTGTGAGTGCAGTCACTAATGCGAACATTGGTGCTCAGAATACGGCGACGGTCACCATCACCAATGATGATTCGGCAAGTCTCACGATCAACGACATCGTGGTGAATGAAGGAAACTCCGGAGCAAGCACCGCTCAGTTGACCGTGACGCTTGATAGCTCCGTTGATCAAGCTGTGTCGGTTGATTTTGCCACCCAAGACGGGACGGCTCAGAATAGCGATTATACCCCAAATAGTGGCACTCTTAACTTCAGCGGTATCGCTGGCGAGACGCAAACGGTTGATGTGAGCATCCTCGGCGACAATCTCGTCGAGCTTAGTGAAAACCTCCAGGTTCTGCTCAGCAATGTTTTGGCAGGCGGGCGCGATGTGACGATTGGCGATTCTTCGGGTCAGATCACGGTCACTAACGATGATTCTGCGGTGATTAACTTGGTAGGAGTTTCTATTAATGAGGGGAGCTCTGGAACGACCCAAGCTAATTTTCAGGTAACTCTGAGTCATCCGGTCGATACCGCTATTAGTTTCGATTACGCCACTTCGGACGGCACTGCCACTGCGGCTGATTCCGATTATCAAAGCCTGTCAAGTTCGACTAGTTTCGGTGCTGCGACGACGACGGCCATCGACTTGACTGTCGTGGTGAATGGCGACAGCAAAGTCGAGCTGGACGAGAGTTTTAACTTAGCCTTGAGCAATCTCGTTGCAAGCGGGCGTAGTGTGACGATCAATACGACGTCTGCTCAGGGAACGATAAGGAATGATGATTCGTCTGCCTTAAGCATCGACGATGTGATCCTCACTGAGGGTAACTCCGGTAGCACCAATGCTCAACTAACCGTTTCACTGAGTAATGCGGTCGATCAGGCCTTCACGGTGAATTTTGCCACTCAGCCTGGAAGTGCTGGGGCCAGTGATTTTACCGCTCAAAATGGGACTTTGAATTTCTCCGGCGATGCTGGTGAGACTCAGACGATTAGTGTTCCAATCCTCGGTGATGAGACCGTCGAATTGGATGAAACACTGCAAGTGATTCTAAGCTCGATCAGTGCTGGCGGACGCGGGATCACCTTCTCCGATGCCACTGGCGAAATCACCGTTACCAACGATGATCAATCGGTCGTTAGCCTCGAGGTTGAAAGTGTTGATGAGGGGGATTCGGGCAGTCCGACTTTGACTTACACCGCTCGTTTGAGCCAGCCAGTAGACGTTCCTGTCACCTTATCGTTTGCGACTGGTGGGGGAACGGCCACAGCGGGCGACGACTTTGTTGCCTCCGGCTCCAATCTAACTGCTACGGTGGCGGGGGCTAGCACCAGTGTCACCATTTTGCCGGACAATGCTGCGGAGGCAGATGAGACGATAACAGGTATTCTTTCGTCTCTCGCGGCGAGTGGGAGGGACGTCGTTTTTGATGGAGGAGCTTCTACGCTTTCAAATGACGGCACCATCTTGAATGACGATTTTCGTCCGCTAGGTGAAGCAGATGGGATCTATACGGTCACTGAGGATTCGATTCTCGTGGTTTCGGATTCCGCGCTTGGAGTGCTATCGAACGATACTGATGCAGATGATGGTGACGGACCGGCAAACCTCACCGCTGTTTTGGTCGCAGATCCTAGTCATGGTGATCTCGCTCTGAATGTTGATGGGACTTTCACTTATTCTCCGGATGCCAATTACTTTGGCTCTGACCAGTTTACCTATCGCACGTCTGATGGCACCAATGAAGGTGAGGTGACGGTGGTTGACATAGAAGTCGAAGAGCAGGTTGACTTGGCGCTCGCTGTTGATCTGTTGCAGCCAGTGCTTGTCGCAGGAGGCGATGCGTTCGACGTCTTCCGTTTCACCGTGACCAATAATGGGCCTAGTAACGCAACGGGAATCATTTTGTCTCAAGCCACGGTTCTTCCTGCCGGACTAAGCCTTACCAATGCGCAGGCAAGTGTCGGTAGTTTCGCTGGTGGTGATTGGTCTCTCGATCTAGCTGAAGGGCAGAGCGCTACCCTGACCATCGCTCTTCAAGCTGACAGTTCAGCTGCTAGCGGGACTGACAGCGTGAACTTCGAAATGGTGGTTGCTAGTGCGGATCAGCCTGACGCGGATTCTGCTAACGATAGTGCGTCAGCTGCTGTTTCAATCATCAGTGCCGATGACACGAGCGCAGTAATCACGGCAGCGAGTGCGCTTGAGCAACAGAGCGGACTCTTCGTTAGCCAGGTGACCGTCACCAATAATAATACAACTGAAATTCCGGCCTTCCGCCTCTATGTGAAGAATCTGCCCGACGACGTCAGCGTTTACAATGCTGCTGGCGTGAGGTCATTCAATGGTTCGGATGGTCTGCCGTATCTTAGCTTCAACCAAAGCTTAGCACCAGGCGCTTCAGTGACCTTGAGTGTGGAGTTTTTCCGACCTAGCTTGGATCCGGACTTCGCCCCGGAATATGAGGTCGAGCTCTTGCCCTTCACGGAAACAACTCCAGTCCTAGGAGGTGAGGTCGTCCCAGTCACTCGCACCTTGCTCCTAGCCAATGGCGACTACTTGATTGAGGTCGCTAGTAATCCCGGTCAGACCTTCGCGGTCGAATATAGCGATGACATGGTGAATTGGAAACGAGCCGAGCCTAGTGTTCAAGCGGTCGCGAATCGACTCCAATGGATCGATAATGGTGCTCCGAAGACGGAAAGCCATCCTTCTGAGGCCGCTCAGCGATTTTATCGCTTCATCCTTCTGACCTCTCCGCGATAATCACTCCTTGTCCTGTTATCCCCAATCCTTTGATTATGAAAATTCACTGTTTGCTAATGCCCCTGCTTGCCACCTCAGCTCTGGCTGGTGATTCAGCACTCGTAGACCTTCCTACTGAAGCTCCCAATCGCGAGGGTGGCACCTGGAGAGTCGGCGCCGGGAGCATGTGGCGAAACATTGGCTCGCTTTCAGTTAATCCAGGTCTCGGCAATGGTGGGATGGGGACTCCATTCTTCCTTGCTCCTACTGGGGCCGGAGTGGCAAACGTGAATGGTGACCGCAGCTACGATGACGGATTTGTCAATATCGGAGCAGCTACCGCACTGACTGGGCAAACGACCAACTGGGGTTACAACAATGCGGGGCAGATTAGCGGGAATGCGCTGCAACTTTCCTTGGCGGGTGGTAGCCAGGTTTCCTTGCCGGGGGGACTGCGGTCGGACGATGAGGAATTCGAGGCGGCTCCCTATTTGGAAGTCGCCTACCTCAAGAACTTGAAGCCTAATCTGCGAGCTGGCTTCGTCGCCAACCTTTCGTTTACAGGATTGAATCGGTCTGCGCAAGGGGCAGTGGGATTCTCGGATGTTACGTTAACGGATTCCTTTAATTTGGGTTCCGTGATTGCACCTCTGCCACCCTACTCGGGAAGTTTCAATGGCCCTGGTCCCTTGATTGGCAACCAGCCTGATCAACGCAACTTTGCGACAGTGCCAACTGGAACGGGTGCCTATTCATTTTCCACTGATACGGATCTCTATAGCTTGGCTCTTGGGGGTGAAGTAGAATGGCTAGTCAGCGAGCGCTGGTTTGTGAGCGCGGGAGCGGGGGCTGTCATTAACTTGGCGAATTGGGATGGATCGTGGAGCGTTCCTGTGGCTGGAGGAGGAAGTCTTTCCGCTTCGGATAGCGGCACTTCGGTCCTCTGGGGACTGTATGCCCAGGCTGGTGTGGGTTATCGAATTTCTCAAAACTGGAGTGTGAACAGTTTCTTGCGCTACGACTTGAATGAATCCTTGGATGCGGGGGTTGGAAATGCCGACTTTGAGTTGGACCTCAGTGGTTGGAGCATTGGTCTCGGTGCCAATTACTCGTTCTAATCTTTAGGTGCTAAGCCCAGTTAAGGTTCGAGGTGGCCCAACTAATAGGCAATGGTGCCATCCTTGATCTCTAGGCGGCGATCGCCCATCGCTGCTAGTGATTCGT
>CAXIBU010000074.1:0-13044 GCA_964021555.1 uncultured Verrucomicrobiales bacterium
TGTTCTCCCATAGGGCGTAGCCCTGGGGCTTGATCACCATGCAGCCACGGACTTCTGAATTTTCCGCAAGATCAGCGGCTTTGATCACTTGCTGATACCACTCGGGGAAGTTTTCTTCGCGAGTCGGGGCGATTGCGTTTTTTGGTGCTTTGGCCATGGGATGAAATGTTTTGGTCCTGCGAAAGAGCTGGGCCAAGCCAGGGTAAAGGTCAATTGTCAAAACTCTCTGTGACAAAATGTAAGAGAACCTGTTTACGCTTGCGTGGAATTACGGATTTTAGGTATTCTCTCGCGAATTGCCTTTGTTATGAAATTTCCCGTGTCGCCGCTTGCCCGCTGGCTCTCTGTTTCAACGTTCCTTTTGAGTTTTCTTATCCCCGTTTCTCAGGCGGCGATCACTACGGAGCGGGTAAAGTCCGGAGGGATCTTGATTCAATCGGATTTCGTGAATTTTCTTGGGCCGAATGAGCCGACGATTATCGAGTCGGATGCCATCTCCGGAGGGGATCGCGACCAGTTGCAATCCACGGTCACTTGCGAATTTGCTACCGATATCAATGGTGGCTCCGCGCTCTATCGCGTCTGCGCTGAGCTGATCCGCGATGACGGCACGACGATTATACTGAGCGATGGCAACGGGGGCACGCAGTTACAGGCCTACTCGGCCTCGCGGTCGGTCAATCCCGGTCTGTTTCTTTCGGAGGAGGATTTTGAAGTCGCGCTAGATCCCGAAAGCACCCTGGATCCGGACTTTGAATATCGGATCGATGCGACCCTGCAGCGTGGGACCTTCATTTTTGTGGATGGGCAAATTCAGGTGCAGTGGAACGATGTGGATGACGAAGCCGGGGTAAACACCCGGATTTTTCATTTTACGGGGACGGCTGATGGCGATGCCGAACGCAATATTGTGGGGTATCTCTCAAGCGTAGCTCTGCAGCGCAATCATTTGGTGAATACCGCGGAGGACCTCGATACCCTGCCGGTGGAGGCAGCGTTGGTGTTGCGTCGTTATGATGAATACAACAGTCCTGCGGTCTCGACCGACGTCACGGTGGAGGTGGACTTTGACCTGCTGGAAACCAATAATGCCGGGGTGCCAACGGGTGTTTCTATTCCCTTGGTAAATGACGGTGTGATCACGCAGACGGTTGGGATTTCCTCATGGGCCTCGGTCATTTTCACATCGGAACGAGCGGCTTCACGGCGCGAGCTGACCTTTTCCGGGGAGCTCGAACTGGACGGAGTGCAACTGCCCTCGGCTTCGCGAAAATACGTTCTGCGCGCGACCTTGCGGCACGTTGAGGTTGCCGCAGCTCCGGCGGTCGATGACAGCGTCTTGGAGACCGGAGATGAGCGGATTTTGCATTTCAATGGACGTTTTCTGGCCGGGGCGAATGAATTTGTGCTGAATTCGATGGCGAACTCGCCCCCTGTCGGAGCGATCGGGGCGGGTAGCCTGGTTACTAATGTGCAGGTTAATGGCTTTGGAGCGCGCTTGATCGGGAATTCGAATGTTGGGTTTGGAAATGGTGAGGTCTTGAGTGGGAATCTCTTTGATGATGGCCGATTCGAGCTGCAGTTTGGCTCGGCGACCGTGACTGAGGTGGCCAATCCGAGTGCCAATATCGATCGAGAATTCGACGGCACTCTGATCAGGTTGAACGATACGCGGGTGCAGTTTGGAGGGGTCTTTGCCTCAACTGCCACGCTGCATCTGCCGCAGGGCCTAACGGTGACAGCGAATATTTCCAATGCGCGCGGACGCTACGAGAGTCAGATCGATGTTGGCGGTGCCTTTGTTCCGATTAACAACAATGGAGCGCCGCCGGTGACCCTTTCACGAGATTTCCCGATGGGCGGTGGATTTGTCGATGAAGCTCACCCGATTTTGTTTGGCGCATCGAAAGTCGAAGTCAACACGACCAATGGTCGAATTTTTCCCGAGGCGACGACGGCTAGCTACCTGCACGATCCCGCTTTGACCGCACTGGAGACCGCTGCAGGGAATGGACAACTGGATTCTCCTTCCTTGGCGGAGCGCCGATCCAATGACCAATTCTTCCGTAGGATCATCGCGGGGAGCGTTCAGAATGTCGCAGTTGAGTCAGCCAGCGATGGAACGAGTCGCCTGCAGGCACAGGTAGAGCTGGACCCGACCACGTATGAAACTCACTTTCCGCGAGGGGGCAGGGTGGAATTTCAACAGGCGTCCGTCGTCAGTATTGTAAATGGTGAAGTGGACCTTAATGGCTCGAATTTAAATGGCATCGCGAGTGTGAAGGTTGAGTATGCGAAAAGCTGCCCGGATGGTTGTGTCGGGGGAGCCGCAGCGGTCGGTGCGGTGAGCTTCGAGCCAGATGGTAATGTGCTCGCTTTCACACCTCAGGGAGGGATCGCCAATCGCGGAACCGTTCAGAATGGTGGGCAGCTTGATTGGGGGCTCTGGGATGATGGAGGAAATCCGCAATACGCTCATCGCACGGGCACTTTTAACGAGGCGGACTTCTTTGCTCCCGGCTATCAGCTCTATGCTTCAAGGAATTCGCTTTTTCAGACTCCTGGCTATCAGTCGACGGCGGCTGAGCAAGCTCCGGGAGTGCTTCTCCTGGCGGGCTGGGATCGGGAAAATGAGCAATTTGCCCGCTTTGGTCAGGCTGAGTATCGAGACGGAATCGGGGCCTATGCCGGGATGAATTTGCAAGTTCAAGATGGCATGCAAGGGGCAAGTCGTCCGGGGAAGATTGGCGCCGACTGGACTTATACGCTGATTCCAGAGGCCGCAAAATACTATGTTCGAGCCTCGGGTGTCAGCGGTCGCCACCCGGCAGAAGAGAATACCTTTGCTGAAAATCTGGTGATCTATGGCTATGACTTCAGTGTCTTTCGCTATCAGATGACCTACCTTTCGAATGAGAACGAGCGGTCTTGGTTCGATGCGGGTGTCTCGGTCCCTGCTCCAGCGAATTTTGACCAAGCATTTAGCGGGATCAAATTGAGTTGTTCGGGGGATCTTGGTCAGATGGAGATCGATCCCAAGGATAACGGTTCCAAGGAACTGCAATACTGGCTGGGAAGCTTCACGCCGCTGGCGGCTGAATTTCGCCCTCCTGAGGGCACGCCGGAATGCGTCAATGCGGACCGCGCTCTAGTCTTTGCTGCGAGCACAAAGGTCGCGAATATTCCGACCACGCTTTACGGGCAGATTGGCTTCATCAATGACGGCAATATCGTTGCAGCAGGGGATGGTTTCGGAGTCGACTCTCGCTTCGGGCTGCCCGCCAAGCTGCAGGTCGATGGGCCTGGGGATGAGAACTATGCGGTCACGGCGGTGACCAAGCTCTACTTCAACGACTTTGATAATTCCGACGGCAATAACGGATTCGTGACCTTTGCGTCCTCGATGGACGTGCCCTTCTTTAAGAACCTGCAAGTGCAGGTCCGCACGAGCCCGAACGGAGCGAGTTCGGCGAATCTCTTCTTAGCGGGCGGGTATAGCGTCGGGGGCGAGACGCACTTTACCGACGGAGATTTTGACTCCGCAAACACTGGTTGGCCGCGTGGTCTCGGCGATATCGACTTTGCCCGCTACTGGGAGCCTACCGACACCACGCCGGAGAAATACCTGGTGACTGCCAGCCAGAGCTTCTTTGGCTTGGTCGATGTGAGTTATCCGCTCGATTGGAGCATCGGTGCTCACTACTTCACTGGCAGGCAGCGAAACAATGATCTGCTCGTGATCAATATTGACCACAATGTCGATTACCTCTCTGCCGAGAATGCAGAGATCAGCTTTGGTGCTAGCTACGGAGGGCTCCCTCGCTTGAACCTAAGCAACATGCTCTTCAATGTCGTTGATGAACAGCTGGGGGCTGGGCAATCCTTTGTCAATGCGGGGCTCGATGAGGTTCGCGATACGCTCGGGCTTGGCATTGATAACATGGCTGACATGCTCGATGACTCGATGGAAGCCGTCTTTGATGCGGCCTTTGCCGAGGCTGAGAATGAGGTGCTGCGCCCGCTCTACCGGGCGGCGGAATCCAGCTACGATACCATGGTGGCCAATGATCCGACCGTAACCTACAACGACTGGATCAACGATGCGACGGATGGACTTGAGGGTGAGCTGACCCGATTCCTGACTAGCACGACTTCGGCTGAGACCTCCCTGGTTGAGCAACTTCAGAAGCTCAAAGATGCAAATGCGGAGGCCGCCAGCATCGTGATGAAAGTCGAAGATGCCCTGACGCAGATCATCATTGGGATCGACTCGGTTGCGGGCACGCTGGAGCGCGGACAAAATGGCGACTTTCAATTGGATCTACCCGGCAACCAGGTCTCCGAGCGTGTGCTCGGCCTGCTCCAGCGCGGGCAATTGCAGAATGGAAGTATCGTCGGCACCGAGCGCGACATCGTCGGTAAACTGGTCAAGGAGTTGCTCCGCGAATTGGTCGATCCAGAAGTGCTCACCTTTATCGGCCCGCTGATTGATGCGGCGACCAGCGATCTCAATACGCGGCTAAATGCGCTGCTGGAAGAGGTCAATCCGGCGCTGGACAAGATCCAAGAGGTCCTGCTCGACGTTCGCGGGATCGTAGTAGCGATCCGCAGTGAGATCGTCGAGGTCGGCGACTTTGTTGATCTGATTGATCAAGTCGTCTCGGATGCGATAGCAGAAATTCAGGCGATCGCAGCGGCGGTAAAGGCTAAAGCGAAGGCCTTCGTTCAACAGATTGTCGACCAGATGGCGGTCCTCCAGCTCTCGCCAATGGCGGAGCAGCAGAATCCCTTCGATCAAATGACGGAAGATGAATTCGTCGCCCTCTGCCGCGCGGAGCTTCGTGATCTTTTCCTAGCCTCGGATTTGGTCGAGCAAATTCGCTACATGCTGCGCCAGAAGCTTTTCGACATCGATATGCAGATCCGCAGTGCGGTGGACTCTGCCTTCGCCTCATTGGGGAAAATGATGAAGGATCTCATCCGCGATACGGTTGGTGAGCTGGAGAGTGAGATTAACCCGCTGCTGGGCACCATCGAGGAATACCTCGGTTCGGGTGAGATCACCGGCTATGCGCACATCGAGCGCGATTCCCTACGCAAGCTGCGCTTGGATGGCAATTTCCAGCTGAACATCCCCGAAGAAATGGGGCTCACGGCGTATTTGGAGATCCTGGTTTACGACTCGGGCGATGATTATCCTGCCTCCGGCTGTCTGGAGCCCGGTGAAGAGGTAACGGAGGTGAGGTTTGGGGCGATTGATGTCAGCCTCGATTGGATTTCCGATGACATGCGAGCCTCGGTCGAGGCGAAGTTCTCGATGAAGAAAGTCGATGGCGTCACCCGGCCCAATGGCGTCGGTGGCTCATTCGAAATGACCGGCGGTGAGCTGGACTTCCAGAGTTTCAAAGTCTTCCGACTGCAGGCCTCTCTCGGCATCGGCGCTGACGAGTGCTATCTCGCGGCCGCGATCGGGGTGAAGCTCTCCGGTTATTCAGCCGAGGGCGGTGTTTTCTTCGGGCGAACCTGCACCATCGACCCCATCGAAATGATTGATCCAGAGGCTGCCAATCTCATTGGTTCCCCGCCCTTCACCGGGGCTTATCTCTACGGTGAGGTATGGATTCCGATTTCAGAGGTTGTGCTGGGCGTCCCTGCCTCCTGCCTCTTCGAGATCTCCGCTGGTGTCGGTGCCGGAGCTTTCTACTTTGTCGAGGGGCCAACTTACGGGGGGCGGATGCTGCTCGGAGTCAGTGGCGAGGCACTCTGTGTTGTCAGTATTCGAGGGGAGGTCTCGCTGGTCGGTGTCATGGCCGGTGGCGATCTACGCTTCACCGGCACAGGTCGCCTCACCGGGAAGGCGGGCTGGTGCCCCTTCTGCGTCAAATTCGGAAAATCCGTCGGTGTGACCTATCAAAACGGCTCTTGGTCCCTTAACTAAGTCATCTTTTTACTAAACTTGTTCATGAAACGTCAGCTTCCCCAACTGAGCTTGCTTCTCGCTGCCCTGCTCGGATTTCTCCAAACCTCGCGTGCTCAGGATGAGGGCGCTCTCACTTTCACTGTCGGCACCACCTGCACGGACGCCGGTAAATCCTATGCCTACTTGCTCTGGCAACCGGGCGACATGGAGGGTGCGCTGGGCCAGCACTATGCGATTTATCGAAAGACTGGCGACTTCAATAGCCCGGCTCTCTTTGCCCGCTTGGGAGAAACCCAAGTCCAGACCTCAAAGACGACCATTCGTTCGCTGCTCCGACTGGGAGCTAAAGTCGATGCGGAAGCCGCCAGTCAATACGGTCGCATCCGCGCTGTCTACGCGGCAATGCTCTCAAGCCCGGAAGAGATGAATCTGCCAGAGGGTGCAAACGAGGAGCTGGATGCAGCGGAGAAGCTCAGCTTCCTCATGCGCGGAGCGGCTAACGACCAAGTCACCTTGGAGCGCCTCTTCCTTCTCGGTCGGCTCCACCCGGGCGTGATGATGGCGCTCGGGCACGGATTCCTCATCGAGATGCCAGGCAGCGGTTTGCAGACTTTTGAAATTCGTGAACTTTCCGGCGCTCAGGGCTCGGATGTGCGGCTGACTGGTCGGGTGAAATTGGATGCCTCCATTCCTGAAAATCTTCCTGCTCCCGGACGTCCCATCGCGGTTCCCCATCCTGCACCGGAGACTCATTTGGTGGCCAGTCCTAAGGATCACCTCAATGTCCGCCTGCGCTGGGGTATCGACGACGACTTGCGTCTCGCACTGCCGAAGACCCATGGATTCAACGTCTACCGGATCGACCGAGCCATCGCCGAGGGCGCAGGCTTCGATGTCACTCCGCCGACGCCGACCCAGATCGCTTCCATGTTGGGCACTGAAACAGCTGTGAAGGTGAACGGAGCTCCGGCCATGATCCAGCGCTTGCTCACGCCGCTGGAGGCGGGCAGCTTGGTGGACCCCGACCTTTTCTTCATGCACGACGACGGGGAAATTCGCACTCCTGAAGAGACCAGCTTCCAGGACGGCGACCAGTTCTATTATTTCGTCGCGGCGCGCGATATCGTTGGTCGCATTGGTGAGCTTTCACTGGGAACCTTGGTGACCATCTGTGATCGTTTGCCGACCCGTGCCCCAGAAATTGTCGCCGTGGTTAACGAATGGCCAAGCGATGCGAGCCAAGCTGAAGTGGCAGACCAAGAGGGCGAGCAATTTCTCCGAATTCGCTTCAAGCAGCTGGAAAATCTGGAGAATGACGAATCCGCCGGGCGCTACGCGATCTATCGCTGGGAGAACCACAAGCAATACATTGAGCAGGGAGGTAATCCGGCGATCAATCGGATTGGCTGGGTTGAGCATGATCCAAACAAGAGCATCAACTTCTTCGATGATAATGGGGCTGGCGCTCCGACTATCGCGACCAAGGCAAACAAGACCGTCTGGTATACGATCCGAGCTGAGGACACGACCGGTTGTGCGGTCAAGAACCTCAGCCAGCATTCGGCTCCCAAGCCCGGGGTGTTGCGTGACCGGACCGCTCCGGATGACCCAACTGGCGAAGTAATCATTTGTGGATACACCCCAATTTGCCAAGTTAGCGATTCGACCGATGGGGTCCTCCCCACCGCGCTCGGATTGCCGGCGGAGTTCAATGGCTACCGCATCGAGGTTGAGCGCCGTTCGCGCCGCATCGTTGCTTTCGAGCTGATCATTCGTGAGGAGAAGTCTGATACCAATTTGCCAGGTGTCGTCGTTTATCAAGCCACCCATTACTTCCAGCAGGGCTTGCAGAAAACCGTGGATCTCGACATTGGGCGTCGGAGCGGCTTTCTCGCCGAGGTCCGGGTAAAGGACTCGCGCGGGCGCTGGAGTGGAGGTGCCACCCAGGACCTGTTCGACAACGAGCCTGATGGAACGACTGGCCAGATGCCTGTCCAGATTGTCAAATTCCTCGGTTTCATGCGCGAGGACTGCGGGCCCACAACAGGGCTGCCTTTTCCGGTGCTTCACGAGAGGCTCGATACGGATTTAAAAATCAACATCATCACTGGCTTCATCAACCTGCCCCCGGGCACTGCGGAATGGAGGATCTATCGCCGCGTGGGGCTCGATGGCGAGCTGGAGCTAGCCGATAAGAAAGAGGGCGACAGCTTGCCGGCGATTGACGAATGGTCGGATCCGAACCCGCCTGCTGCCAGTGGCACGATTGTTTGTTATTATGGCCAGGTATTCAACGCTCAGGGCACGCCTTCTGAACTGGTGCGCTTCGGCGAATGTCTGCAGATTGACTCCGATAACTTGGCAACGCCGATGCAAGTGCCAGCGGTCGAGAAAGAGGTGCTGGCGAACGGCGACTTGGTGGCGACTCTCAAGTGGTTTTGTGATCCGGTCGGTGTCGAGCGCTTCGAAATTCTCGCTGCCGCTGTCGATACAGATGATCCTAATTTGGGCGGCGACAGCCTCTCTCCGGCGGTGGATACCAATCTAAACTTTGATCTCGGCGGAAATAGTGCAGATAAGCTTTTTTCCATCTATCAAAGCCCGCGCCTGGCTGGTGCCTTCGGTGCGAATGGCGCTGAGTTCACCTTGGATGTCGTTGTCCCGGCGGATCAAGAGCTCTGCTTCGCCATCCGCGCGGTTGGTAAGGGCAGTTATGGCAACCGTCAGGAAGGCGGCATTTCCAACCTGGAAGGCTTCCGCTGGGTATCTCCTCCGGAAGTGCCAGGTCCGATCATTCCCTGGCCCGCGCGCGGGCTTCCCGGGCAACTGCTGATGCAGCGTGAACTGGCGAATTTTGCGCAGGGCGAGGGACCCTTGTATGCCTTTGAATTGAATGAGACCTTCGAGCAAGCCGCAGGCATTCTCATCGGACTGATGCCACCTTCGACCAAGGTCTCCAGCTCGCAATCCGAGGGCTTCCAGCAGGTAGATCTGCCGCGTGATGTCGGCATTGACGAGGTTCTGTTCAAAGTGCGGGCGCAAAATGGCAGTGAGGGCGTCGTGCCTCCGGAAAGCCTGCTGCCCTTCATGGTGTATCGCTATCAGGTCCCGAGCACTCGCTATCCGAATGCCCGCCCGAATTTGCTCCAGGTTTCTCCCCTGATTGATCGCATCGGCAAGCGCACGATAAACGAGGGCGCTTCCATATTTTCCCGTATCCTCGATCCATTTCTCGGCTTTCAGAGGTGGGAGCAAAATGCCATCGCCGTGCCGATCAAGGGGTTCTTCGATGCCACTAAGGAGCCCTTCACCCCCGCACCTGCGGATGATCAGCCCGCTCCAGGCGGTTCCTACGTCGTGGGCTTGCCCGACAACGTGATAGCGCCACAAGTGCTTCCTCCCTATTTGACCAATTCCGAGGGAGCCATCTTTTGGAAAGACCCGATGCCCGTCGGGAGCGGTGCCCGATACCGCTATCTTGTCGTCTGCTTCGATGAGCAGGGAGAAATTCGCACCGTCATCCCGACTAACCCGGTCCAACACTAACTCTTAAGCCCGCTAGTCCCATGAGACCCATCAAAAGGATCACCCGCAGCCTCACCCGTATCGCACTCGCAACCACCTTATCCGCTATTCCAAGCTTCGGTGGCCAAGTCGCGGAGACGGATCTCGAATTTGCCGTTACGCTGGCGGATGGGGAGCGGTTCGTCATCGTGGATAAGGCAACGGGCCAAGTCCGGCGCGGATCGCTCGACGGCGAGGGCGGGATCAGCTTTGAAATGCCAGTGCGATCGGGGGTCGAGGGCGTCTTTGATGTGAGTTCAGGATTGCTCGGTCCTGACGGCGAAGCACTCGGATTACTCGGGCCTGTTTCGAATGAAATCCGCTTTATCGAATGGGTGGAGAGTGGCACGCGGCTGCATCGTTTCACAACGGTGCTACCACAGCCAGCCGCTCTTTCGCAAATTCAAGCACCCAACAAAGAACGCGAACTGCTCGTGCTGACCGATCTTGGCACGATGGTATCGCATTTTTCCATCACATCCTCGCCGCTGGGGAAACCTCAGTTGGAGGAGGATTCCAAATTCGCGCGCAGCCTTACACCGCGCGCGCTGTGCTTGGACTTCACTAATTCGGTGCGTCCTCGTCTGCCAATCGTCCTCCGCGATGAAGGAGGGGCAAGGACCCTGGTGATGTTGCGTCGTGACGAAGAGGGAATCAAAGAGATCGATGGCCCGGAAGTCGCCACTAGCGTGGAAATGACCGTGAATATTGGCACGACGGATGGTCGCCACGGGATCTTGGTCTATGAGCTGGGTGGCGTGAAGTTCGCTTATTTGCCTGTGAATGACGCTGCAACAGAGTCCGCCGAATTTGGCGAACTCGATCCGACTGATGATAGCGATATCGCGATTGGCCAAGTGCTGCCCATCGACTTGGATGGGACTCCGGGTTTGATGGTGATTAGCCCGGATGGCTTGCAGGCTAACAACTATACGATTGATGGCGGCAATGGGCTGAACCTCGTGCAAAGTTTCACACCGGAGGCGGGGGAGCGCTTCGCCTCGGCGCTTGGATTGCCTGGGGGTAAGATGGCTTTATTGATCGGAAAGGCGGGCAATGGACCGATCACTTCGGCAAGATCCTTCGTTTGGACTGGCAGCTCATGGAAGGAGATTGAATCGGTCGAGCTGCCCAAGTTGCTCGCAGCCCAGAGCCAGTTCTCCACGCTCTTTTTCTACGAAGGGCACCCATTTCTCGATCCCACATCGAAGCTTATCGAGCTCCGTCCGCAGGAGGACTGGACCCGCAAAGACGACGATGGTGAGAGCCTGCCCGCTGATGTGATCAGTGCCAATTTCGTGTCGGGAACGGGGATCAGTAATGAAATGAATGTCCCGGTTGTTCCGCCGAGTGGAGCGGACTACCTGCTCGTGAACCAATATCTGCCACGGGTCTCCATGGCCGCACGGAAATCCGACCTCGCCCTGTTGCAGCCGAGCTTGCAGATTACGCCGGAAGCCGGGGGGCAAATGACGACTTTTCTCGCTCGGGGGATTTTTGATCAGGACCGCTATCGCCTGCTCTACAAAGAATCTAGTGCTAGTTCGTGGACGGAATACGATGGGCCGATCCCGGTCACCTACTCGAGCACGTGGGAATTTTTCCTCGAGAACATCGAAACCGGCGAGCGGGGAGCGGTGCAATCGCGCACTTGGACGGTCGAAGCGGCAGGGCTGATCCGCGGTGATCTGGATGAAGACGGAGTGCCTGATTTCGTGGAGCGAGAGTTGGGCCTGAATCCTCTCGGCGGAGCGGATTCCGATGGGGATGGGGCGAGTGACTTAGCGGAATTACTGGCAGGGACGGATCCGAGCAATCCTGCGAGCAAGCCTGCTGATGCCGATCCCGACGACTTTCGCGATGGGATCTTTACGGGTGACGGGTTCCGCTTGCTGGCACGTGGAGTGGATTCATTCGGGGCTAATATGGCGCGTGGGGAAGCCATCGAACTCTACAACATCTTGGCCGAGAGCCTTGATCGAGCGCAGGTCGAACAAATCACGGCTCACCCCAATCTGGGCAATCTTGATGCAGCCAAGCTCTTCGTCGAAAATGCGCAGCCAGCTCAGCGCCTGATCGCCCTTGAAACCGGAATTTTCTTTGATTCCACCGTGGGCTCACGCGGTCGGGAAATTATCCGCTTCCTCCCGCAGCCGGTGCATGAAACCCCGGCAATCAATCCTCCGCTCGTCGGTGACAACAGCGCGGCGGACACGGCCGCCTGGATCACCGCCGCGCAGGCCGCCTATAGCGGTTACGATCCAGTGACGGAGCTTGATGAAGTCCGTCCCGAGCACTCGGCTCAGAGCGTCGCCCTTGAGCTGGCGATTTTTGATGCGCTTGTGGCGGAAGATCTGGTCACTCGCGAGCTGGATGAGTTTTCCATCATGCCCTGGCGCGCTCGCGATGCAGCGCGGACCGGGTTTTCTCGTGAAGAACTCGATGCTCTGGTGAGCCAAGGATTTAGCCCGGTGAAGCTGATGCAGGATTTGCAGAGTGAATTTGGATCGCCATCCGGCAACATTTCATCGCTGATTACGCTCACCGACAAACTCTACGACCGTCACGTCAGTGGCTTCGCTGCGGATCCGTCCATCCCGCTGCCCATCGACGCACTGCGTGAGCTAGCTACGACTGGTAGCCTGCCGGCTCCGGTCAATGACGTCGTCTCCGCTGCGACAATCAATTTGGCGGCGCAGGCTTTCGATGATCTGCGGGGCTTGGCAAGCACCGCTTATCGCCCGACGGCAACTTGGACGGTGGAAATTCCAGCCAGCAGCTCAGGGCCGGGCATCTACCAGCGCAATGATGCGCAACCCATTCAGTTTCTTGACCGCAACGGGCAGCCTTTTCCGCTCGAGCAAGAGATGGCGCTAGAGGCCGGCACGGTTTTCTCGGTTCTCGGTTACACGGATGTAGCGAGCGCCAATGGACTCCCAAGCATGGAGCCGATCCAAGTGGTATCGGTCGCGGTTTCCACCGCAAGTGAGAATGATCAAGATGGCAATCTGCTGGATGATGAATGGGAGCGCTTCTACTTCGGTGCCACTGGTGTCGATCCTCAGGCGACCAATGGTCTCAGCGAGCATACCTATCTCCAACACTTCCTCGGTGGCACGGATCCACGGAGTGAAATTCCCACCGATTCGGTAGCTGATTTATCAGCACCGCAAGCGACAATCTCTCGCAATGCCTCTGGCGAGATCTTACTAAGCTTCGCGTTCCCAAGTGAATACCAGTCTTTGATCGATTTCAGCGTAAGCTCCTCGGACGACTTGCTTGATTTCAGCACTGAACTGACGCCGGTCTCGGTCGGTGTGCTCGGCGACACGGTGACCTTAAACTTGGGCAATCGGCCTGCGCTGAATATTGTCGAATTTTACTTGGTGAAAATGGCGCTCAAGTAGCAGAGCTCCCCGACCTATACGATCATCTCGATTTGCACGACCGCTGTCGTGGGGTTTGCGAAAGCTATTGCGCCTGCCTGGTTCGTTATTTCATTTCTAGAACATAGTTTTCCATTGTCATTTAAGACGAGGATATTTAATCAGACGCATGTC
>CAXIBU010000075.1:0-12884 GCA_964021555.1 uncultured Verrucomicrobiales bacterium
CCGAGCATTTTTTGAAATTGCTCGGGCTGCTTGGTGGCGAGGTCGGTTTTCTCGGCGGGGTCGGACTTGATGTTGTAGAGCTGGAAGTCTTTGCCGTTTTTGCTGAGTAGCTTGTAGTCGCCGTCCATCCAGGCGCGTTGCTTCTGGATGGCGAAGCCTAGTGGCTTGTTGCGGGTAGTGGTCTTCTCCTCGATGAGGGGGAGCAGTGAAGTGCCATCACAGATTGAATCTTCTGAGATTGGTAGACTGAGGACTTCACAGATGGTGGGGTAGTAGTCGGTGGTGCAAGCGACGCTGTCCGAGCTCCGTCCGGAGGCGATCTTGGCGGGCCAATGAATGATGCCTGGCACGCGGATGCCGCCTTCGTTGAGCGAGCGCTTGCGCCCAGTGAAGTGGCCGGCGCTGCCGATCCCTTGACGTCTGCCCTGAGTCTTAGGATCCGCACCTTCGGGGCCGTTGTCGGAGGCGTAACAGAGTAGAGTGTTCTGCATGCCTTTTTCTTTCAGTTTGGCTTTTAGGCGCCCCATCTGGTCATCGATGGCGCTGATGCAGCCCCAGTAATTTTTTTCGAAATCGGAATGGCCTTCATAGCGGGCAGCGTATTCCGGGCCAGCGACGACGGGCCAGTGGGGGGCGTGGAACCAGATGACCATGAAGATGGGTTGATCGTCCGCATTTTTCTCAATGAAGCTGAGGGCTTGGTCCATGATGAGCTTGGAATCACAGCCGCTGAGTGTCTTGGGATCGACGGGTTTGCCCTCGCCGACCCAGTAGTGAGTGCCGTAGAAGCTGGACTCAGCACCTTCTTCGAGAGCGTTCCAGTGGCGCTTGTCCTTTTGTCCAGCGGGAAGGGCCATGGGATCCCAGGTGGGGACTTTGGATTCGGTGGAGAAGCAAGTGTCGAAGCCGAGGTCCCACGGTGGCGCGTAGTGTTTGTCGTCTTTACCGCCGCGATTGGCGTCTTTGATGGTTTTGCTGAGTGTCCCGAGGTGCCATTTGCCGAAGTGTCCGGTGCGGTAGCCTTGCTGTTTGAGCAATTTGGCCAAATTCGGGGCATCCGGCTTGAGGTGGCCGGTATTGGCGTAAGGAATGCCGAGTCGAATGGGGTTCTGCCCTGCGATGGCGCTGCCGCGGGTAGGGGAGCAGACGGCGGAAGCCGCGTAGAAGCGATTCATTTGCAGCCCTTCCTTGGCGAGCTGATCTAAATTCGGGGTCTTGAGGTTTGGGTGTCCGTTGTAGCTGGTATCGCCCCAGCCTTGGTCATCGGCCATTACGAGGATGACGTTGGGTTTCTCGTGGGCGAAGCTGGGCGAGATAAAAACACCAAGCAGGAAGGCGAAGGAGCGAGTAAACTTCATGCTGTAAGACACATTGAGTAAAGGGCAAGGTCAACTCTATTATTTAGCATCAGGCCAGCGATAGCCGACGCCATGGACGGTGGTGATGAGGGCGGGTGAGCTGGGATCGACTTCGACTTTCTTGCGCAACTGAGAGATGTGCTGGTCGAGGGTGCGGCTATTGGGCAGATAGGAGAGACCCCAGCATTCATCGAAGAAGGTGTCGCGATCAATGGCTTGGCCGGGGCGCTGCTGGAGGAGGGCGAGAATTTTAACGTCACGCGGCGAGAGGTCGATGCTTCTCCCACTGCGCTGGGCGCGAAGTTCTTCAGGGAAGACCTCGAGGTCGCCGAGCGAGAATTGTTGCTTGGTGGCGGGGCGGGCACTGAGGCGTGCCCGACGGATCGCTGCGCGGACGCGAGCGATGACCTCCCGCGGGCCGAAGGGCTTGGTGATGAAGTCATCCGCGCCGAGTTCCAGGCCCAGCACGGTATCGACCTCTTCGGACTTCGCGCTGATGAAGAGGATGGGCACGGCTTGGCTAATGGCGCGGATGCCCTGGCAGGCTCGGTAGCCATCCATGACGGGCATCATGACATCGAGGCAGACGAGATCGGCGGGCGATTTCTCGAAGGCGCTGACCGCCGCTTGGCCATCGGCAGTTGCCTGAACTTCGTAGCCCTCGGCGCGGAGCAGTGCCTTGAGCCCTTCGCGGGTGTGTGGATCGTCTTCGGCGATAAGGACTTTCATGATGGAGAATGGTGAAATGGGAGAGTGAGGGTGAAGCAGCAACCTTGGGGGGAATTCGCGCTCAGAGTGAGTTCGCCACCGTGAAGTTGTGCGAGCTCGCGAGCGAGGCCTAGGCCGATACCAGTCCCAGATTGGCCCTCGTTGATGGCGTCCGAGATGCGGTAGAAGGGGTCGAAAACCTTGCGTCGGTGGCTCTTTGCGATACCTGGCCCGCGGTCGGTGACGGCAATGGTCAGCTGCTTTTTATCCTGAAGACTTTGGATTTTGAGTGGAGAATTCGGCGCGTATTTGCAGGCGTTGCTGAGTAGGTTGTAGAGAATTTGTTCGAGAAGATCGGGGTCGAAATTCGCCGATCCATTGGCGGAGAGGTCTATCTCGGGTGTGATGCCTGACTGGGCAAAGGCGCTCTCGAATTGATCGAGGACGAGAGTGACGGTATCATCTGGCACCCCGTTGCGAGGGTGGACTTTAGCGGTCTTGCGCTCGTTCTGGGCGAAGCTGAGAACGTTGTTGATCAGGCGACCGAGGCGACCACTCTCGCTCTCGATGACGTCCAATTGCTGGCAAGCCTGCTCGGGATCAACATCGATCGATTGTCGAGCCAGCTCGCCGTAGAGGCGGATGTTGGTGAGTGGAGTTTTAAGCTCGTGGGAGACCTGATTGACAAAAGAAACGCGCTGGCTCGCCTCGCGGATCTCGCGGGACTGTTCGCGGTAGAAGAAAAAGGCAATGAGCAGGATGATAAGTGCGGCACCAGCGAGTCCAGCGCCTAGCCCCAGATACGGCAGCCACGCGGGACCGGATTGAGCGGGCGGCGAGGAAATGCCGAGGGTCCACATGGAGAGGGGAGCTTGCAGACGAAGCCGTGCATCGGTCTTGAGCTCGGAATCGACGAGTTCGCCCCATTGGTAGAGAATTTCATCGTTGGCATTGCGCAGTTGGAAACGTTCAGGGCGGGGTGCTTCTTCGTAGAGGGGCTTGGTTTCAAAACTGCGGCTACGACTTTGCGGAGCGGGGCGATCTTCGGGAATGGAATCCAGGACCTGGGCGAGAACGGCGGAGCGGTTGAGGTCGATACCAATGAAGCCGCTGGGTGTTTGCTGGACCCACAGCCATTGGGCACCACCCTGCCAGAACCAGACCTCCCAGCGTCCTTTGCTTAACGGGGCTGCGCTGGCGGATTCCGAGCGGAATTTGACTGCTTGTTGCAGTCGGGGGAGGAGTCGTTCGATGGCGGGAAGTGAATCGAGATCGATTTGTGGGCTGAGGAGCTGGCCTTTAGAGTCGAGGATAAGGACTTCGCGCGCGAGCGGGGAGCGCAGGAGCGAGCGGCGCTTTTGAGCGGGGGATAGCTCGGGAGGCGCTGCCTTTTGAAAGGCTCGGCCCTTAGTATTCGCCTCGTCATCCAGAGCGGCGATGGATCGGCGCAAATTGGCGCTAGTCTCATCCATGGAGAGCTGCAAAGGCAGAGCGACGGCCTCCAGACGGGCCTCGTTCTGCCCTTGGCGCTCCTCTTCAAGCTGGCGCTGGCTATCGCGCAGCTGAAGGCCTGCCACCCATGCAAGTAAGAGCAATGGGGTGCAGACCAATAGCAGAAAGAGAATGATCAGGCGTGGCTTGATAGGCGATGGGTGGTCGGTTCAGCGACCTTTGGGTTGAGCTTTCTTTTGGACTTTGGGCTTCTCGTTTTTCGGGGCGCCTTGCTTCACCATCTCTTTGGCGGAGTTGTCCGTGTAGCCGCTCTTCTGTTGGGAAAGGTTGGCATTTCGGTAAGTTAGGTCTTTGCGGTTGCGATTGTATTCTTCTCCCTTGGCTTCAAGAAGTTCGTTATAGGTATTCTGTTCTTCTTCCAGCTCGGAAAGTCGGGAGTCGTTGTAGCGCTCGTTCAGCTTCCTTATTTGCGAAGCATTGCCAAGGAGGACTTCTTGGGCCTCCTCAAGTTGCCCCTTGTCGCGAAGAGCCAGTGCCCGGCGACTGCTTTCGACAGCCAGCTGACTGGCAAGGTTGATGGCTATTTCGGAGTTCTGGGATTTCACGACAGCCTCCAGATCTGGAGAAAAGCGAATCGTGCCAAGATTGGCGAGAGCTTGGCTTGAATTTCCCGTCTCGGTGGAGAGTCGTTCGAAGCGTAGTTCCGCTTGGCCCAGGTCGAGGGTCGCGCCTTTGCTGCCGGCCTCCACTTCGACCTCAAGCAGGAAGTAGCGCTCCTGTCCGCTGGCGAGTTGTTGCCACTGGAAACTCACCATCTGTCCGTCAATGTCAGCCTCCTGGCCGAGCACTCGGACGGGTCGAACCCCTTCGCCGCAGGTGAGGCTAGCTTCGAGATCAGTCGCGACGATGCTCTGTAGTGATTGAAATTCGTTGTCGAAGACCTTGGCGATGTTGCTGGCCTCTTCGACGAAGGAGTGGGTGCCGTCGCTGGTCATGGCCAGTTGGGTCATGAGGTCCTCGTTGTAGCCTAGCCCTAGGCCGATGGTGCTGACGGTGATGCCCTCCTTGGCCAGCGAGCGGCCAAGCTCGGCGAGCTGCATGGGGCTGCTGGGGCCGACATTGGCCTGACCGTCCGAAAGCAGCAAGACGCGGTTGACTGACTGGGCGTCGAGGAATTTCCGTAGCTCGGAAGCTCCTTTGCTGACCCCTGCGAAGAGGGCGGTATTTCCCGCGATGCTGATCTGATCAATGGCGGCGAGGATAGCAGCTTGGTCGGAGGCCTTGGTGGCGGGGACGACGACTTGCACGCTGCTGTCGTAGGTGACGATTGAAACGAGATCCTTGGGGGAAAGTCGTTTGACCAATTGCTTCGCCGCCTCCTTGGCTTGCTCAATCTTGCCACCAGTCATGGAGCCCGAGCGGTCGATGACTAGGGAGAGATTGAGGGCAGGTCTGACGAGGTCCTCGGCTGGCGCGAGACCTTTGACGCTGACTTTGATGACATTGTGCCCCGGTTTGAGTCCGAACTCGGGTTGCTCTTGGAGAAGACCTTCGCTCGGCATCATCGAGTTGAGCGGGCTGGCGGTGAAGGTCAGTGGCTCGTGAGCTGAGACATTGAGAAGGCTGGCGCAGAGGCCGAAGAGGGAAATGGCTGGTATGGTGGCTTTCATGTTGGATTGCTTATTGAGTTCAAGGTCAATGAAAGCATGGCTCCAAGCATGAGGTGTCAGCGCTCTGTAAGGAAAGTGTAAAAGATTTGTGAGACCGAGGGGCTACCTCTCCCGAGGTGATCTGGGTTTCGCCTGTTTCCTAGAGTTAACAAAAAGGCCGAAAGAGGTCATCAAGCTGAGAGCTGACAACCAGTAGGGCGAGACATCTCGGTATTTTTGGGTTCTGACAGGGAGGGGCTTGTCCCGCTGCCACGATTTAAAGTCATCCAGGTCGTTACCTCGAGTCGCTGAGATCCCGTCTGGCCCCAGGCTGTAAATTCCATACCCATTTTTGAGATCGAGAGCCCGAAAGTATTGGTAGGGATTGGACCATGGGTCTTTGATTGGTAGTTCTAGGATCTGAACCCATTCCCTATCGGCAGGGTAATTCTCAGGCTTTTCAGAGAGGGCGCTCAGGCCCTGTTTTTCCGTGGGCAGTTCTCCCGACATCATTTGATATTGGAGAACCGCTGTTGTGAGCGTAGAGATGTCTGATCGAGCTTTCTGATATGGAGCGTGGGTGCAAGGGCTTCCTAACATGAATGTCGCTCCGGCGATGAAGATCGCTACGAGAATTAGTATCCAGGCGAAGCATCTTTGCGCTCTTGGTTTCATGAAGTCTAGAGCGGCCCTGATGGGGCGATTTTGTTGATAATTGGGCAAGTGACTTCCGAGCGTCCATCACAGCTGAAGGTTTTCTAATTGCCTATTCAACATGCAAAAGTGATGGTTGAGCCACTCCGTCCTTCCGCCTACATACGGTTGGAATTAGTGTTCTCCTATTCTCCATGAGCTCCCAAACCACTAGTTCGCCAAATACCCAACCGCAACGCATAGCGATCCGGATCCCTTCTTGGGCGGCGTATGGGCGTGAGATCTATCGAGGGATCACGAGCTACATCCTTGAGCATCGGGTTCATTGGGAATTAAATACGGATTTGGTTACCGATGATGAGATCCGCCCGGCATCGAACCAAGGGGATTGGGATGTCGATGGAGCCATTTTTTTCCGCTATACCGAGCAGGAAGCAGAGGCTTTCAGAGAGCTTGGCCGGCCGATTATCTCAATCAGTCGAGAATCGACAGCAGAGGACGTGATCCGTGTGCACGCAAATAATCGAGCGATCGGGCGCTTGGCTGCGGAGCATTTGGTGGCGATTGGTGCTCCGAATTTGGCCTGCTTGGGCGACTCCAAGCGCTTGTATTGGCAGGATAGGGTCGATGGATTTGTTGAGGCCGCCGGAGAGATGAACCGAACAGTCAAGATTATTGATTTTGAGGCGAGCTCTCTTCCTCGCGCCGATAGGTGGCGAGCCATCTATGAAGCGATGAAGGTAGGTCTAAGCAGCTTAAAGAAGCCAGTCGGGCTATTTGTTCGAGATGACATTGCTGCCCGGGGGGTAACGGATGTGGCAAGGGACCTTGGGATCAATATCCCGAAGGACCTCGCAGTGATCGGCGTTGGGGATGACGATGTGCTGTGCTCTGTGGCATCGCCTGCTCTCAGCACGATTGAGATACCTGCTCGGCAGATCGGTTATCTGGCCGCTCGATGTTTGGATGAGCAGCTTCGTGGCGAGGCCTCCGAACGAATGGTCTATGAACTCGGTGGCTCAAGGGTGATCCGCCGTGACTCCACTAGCTTGCTGATGGTAGAGGACGAATTGGTCAGCCAAGCCTGGGAGCTGATCCGCGCCAGGGCTCCTCGTGAGAAATTGGTAGTCGCGAGAATTTGCAAAGAACTCGGAATTTCCACCACGACCTTGATCAAACGCTTTCGTGATCAGTTGGGACGATCACCGAAGGAGGTCATTGATCGCACTCGCTTCGAGGAGGCGGTCAAGCTGATCGAGGGCACCCAGTGGGCGATAAAGAGGATCGCTTACGAGCTGGATTTTCGCTCTCCCGAGGAGTTTGATCGATTTTTCAAACGCCAATCCGGCCAAACACCTGGGAATTTCCGCTCCCAAGTGAGGCAGGATGTTTAGTTAGCCTGAGATTGGGCGAATTCGACGCGAACCCGCCAGAACTGGCGAATTTGATCGGTGTCAATATCGATAGCCATCAGGTGAGATCCCGCGTCGACCGTGCCTGCTTGCCCTTCGCTTGAATTCTGCACCGCTGCGGTCCCCACAATTGTGTCCCACTCTCCTCCGAGCGTGTCGGTAGTCTCGACGATGTAGATTAGCCCGTCCGATTGATAGCCGAGGTCGACCCCATGGGTGCCTGTGCCACCATTCCGCTGAGCGAAGATCAGGCGGGATTGAGTCTCTGATAGCTTGGAGATAGAGGTAAATGGCCTATCAGAGGCCTTGAAAGGCGAAGTTCCCGCGGCAAATTCGTAGAGGTTGCTAGCAAGGTCTCCATCTGCATCATCGTTTGGCCCGAGAAGACCGGTCTGATCATTGACAAGCTCTGCTTGATCGCTGATCCAACTAGCAAAAATCGTTTCGCCGGATCCTTTGATGTATTCGGTAGTTACCTGTTCAGCACTGAGGTGGCTACGCCAGATCTTTAACTCGTCCATCAGGACGGGTTGATTGACTTGGAAGTTATTGTTTCCGTCGATGCCGAGACGAATGGGAAAGCTAGTATCCACGTCTCCGTTGCCAGCAATACTGAGAGAACTAATGAGCTGGCCGTCGTGGTAAAAGTCCGCGTTGCCGTCGCGATCATGTGCCACAACGATGTGGTGCCAGTCACCATCGCTGATTGATACTCCAGAAGGATCGAAGTCCTTGCGCCCGGAGTCAGCGCCTTTGAAGTTCCATTGCCAGTCGTCACCGGCTTGTTCTTGAGCGATAATCCATCCTTGATTGCCTCCGCTGCTCCAATTTTTGTTCGAAATGAGGGAAGGGTCGCCGGTCCAGCCTGCGCTTGCCTTTATCCAGAATGAGATGGTGAAGTCAGTATCAGCACCGAATCGAAGGTCGCTTGGCGCACCATTAGTCGTGTCACCCAACATAGCTGTGAAGTTCGCGTCGAGCTGGATGGCTTGGTCGCTAATGCCCGCAGCGTAGGTCGGTGTCCCGACGGCTGTCGCGTCATTATCATTGGTAGTGGTATCGTCCAAGTTCTGGTCGAATGCCAAATGCATTACAGGATCCGGAAGGTTTGTATTCGAGGTGATCGCGGGACGACTGGAGGATTTAATCAAATCAGCTTCACCGCTACCCGTCAGCTCCAAGCGGTAAGAGACGGGGTCAGTGCCAGCTTGGACACTGGTATCAGCAAAATGGCGCTGAGTGGCGTCGAAGGTGGCTAGCAGTTGATCATCTCTAAAGAGTCTGAAGCCTGTCAGCCCCTCGATTCCAGCTTCGGGCAAGTCCCAGCTAAGGTAGACGGCATTTGAACTGGTGCTGCTATTGAGCCGTGCACCGATCATGAAGGCATCGCTCTCCCAACCCCAAGCTTCAGGTATACTGAGGCCCAAGTGGCGGAATGCGGTCGCTGGTGCGGCGACTTGGCCGATAACTTGACGGGTGATGAGCCCTTTTGGTGAGGCTCCTCCAGCCACCACGAAAGGAATGATACGCTCTTCGGCTGACTGTCCGCCGTGGCCGTTTCCTCTGCCGCCGTGATCGGTCGTTATGATGTAGAGCCAGTCCTCTTGGTCGTATTGAGGACGATTCCTTATGGCATTGAGGACTTGGCCGATCCGTAGATCAGCGGTGGCAAGCGCCGTCATATAAGGGACGTTATCCGGATGGAATTGGTTTCCGTGACCTGCGATGTCGACAGCTCCTTGATAGCAGAAGACGACGTCTGGATTACTGGAATTGATTAACTCGATGGTTTTCGTGATGAGCTCACTGTCACGGTTGTCGTAACTTCCCGAGGTGTAGGTGTGACAGTCGCAGATTGTATCTCCACCTGAGTCTTCAGTGATGATGTCGTGGATTGGGCTCCAGCTAACCAGTGAGGAAAGTTCTGCTTGGGGGTGTTCTTCTTTGATGCGCTTAAAGAAGTGAGGATAGGTCCCGAAGTTTCTAGCAGAGAAGTCATTGCCATTGACGCCGTGTTTGTCACGCCAGACTGCGGTGAGGACACTCGCCCATCCGGAACCACTACTGGTTTGTTGCTCGGTAGGTGTGCCCTGAATACCTCCCGCGAAAGCATTCCAAGTGACCGCGCCATCTGCAATCAAGCCTGCCATATTGGGAGCGGTGCCGTTTTCGACTGCTTTCTTAAGGGCATCAGCTCGGCAGCCGTCGATCCCGAACAGGACGACGCGCTTGTTGCCAAAAGTGCCTTGGTCTCCTGGACCAGGTGCGGAATAAAGCGATCCGATTCCGCTGAAGATCGCGCTGATTCCAAGTAACAGGTGCCTTTTATTCATGGAAATGAATTTGCATTCGAAAAGTTGGAACTCGACCCTCAAGTGCGTGCTTTTTGTGTCCCGTCAGTGCAAAATATTAAATTCCAAGGAGCCCATTGAGGGAGCCGGTGGAAGAATATCTGATAAGCGTCAGATATGCTGGCTTGATCCCTTGCTCGCGATGATTCATCGTTTGCTTCGTTGTCATGGCACTCGTTCATCAATTCATCGATTACCTCAAACAATTGGAGGAGCAGGGGGAATCCCACGTCTTCCTCGACGAGGGGGCGAGGCAGGTTCTGCGGGAAATTCAGCGTCGGCCTGCGGCAGCTCCTCGAGCGCAGCATGGACAGGCGCCAGCCTCGCAGTCAGAGCAGGATGGGGAGGTCTCGGTTTCCGCGCTAAAGGCGGCGATGGAGGAAGTGGCGGCGACTTCGGTTCCGAGCGCTGCTACTCCGGCACCTGCACCGGCAATTTCCGTGCCGAAAGATATTGCGTTGGGTGAAGGTGGAGCTCGGGAGAAGCTCAATGAACTCTCCAAGATCGCTCGATCCTGGCCCTCTTCTGGCGGGCTGACATCGCTGCGTGATAAGATGGTATTTGCTTCCGGAGATCCTGAGGCGGATCTGGCTTTTGTCGGTGATGCACCGGGCTACCATGAAGAGCGCAAAAAGAAGCCCTTCGTCGGTCCGGCCGGGCAGAAGCTTCAACAGATTCTCAAGGCGATGGGCCTTTCGACCGAAAAGGTCTACTTGACGAATTTGGTCAAATTCAGGCCCGCGCTGGCCAAACAGATGACCAACGATCGCAAGCCGACCAAGGATGAGATGCGCGCCTTTTTACCAATCTTGAAGGCCGAGCTAGAAGTCGTTCAGCCGAAGGTGGTCATTGCCCTCGGTAGCGTGGTTGCCAGCTCTCTATTTGAAGAGTCCGACGATCCCATTGAGAAAATGCTGGGTCAAATGCTGTCGTGGAACGGCTTGCCTGTGAAAGTGACTTTTCACCCTCGATTCCTGCTGCATGAGGATTCGGCACTGGGTGAGCGGAGGAAACTTTGGAAAGACATGCTGGATGTGATGGAGCACACCAATCTCCCTATCAGCGAGAAACAGCGCGGCTTCTTCCAGAAAAAGGCTTGAGCCATCGATAGCACTACGCCAGTCAGAGCTATGCTAATTATCACCACAGGAGGGACCATCGATAAGGTCTACTTCGATGCGACGAGTCAATACGAGGTCGGAGAGCCAACCTTGGAGCATATTTTCCGCGAGGCTGGGGTGAATCTTGAGTATCGCCTTATTTCTCTGATGCGTAAGGATTCTCTGGAAATCACCGCCACCGACAGGCAGCTGATCCGTGATACGATTTCGGCCAGTGATGAGAGCCAGATCTTGATCACTCACGGGACGGACACCATGAGTGAAACCGCCGAATTTCTTCGTGGGATCGCGGGGAAGACCATCGTGCTCACGGGCGCGATGGCTCCGGCGAGGTTTCGCACAACTGATGCAATCTTTAATGTCGGCTGTGCCCTCGGAGCGGTGCAGAGCAAGCCCGAGGGCGTTTACCTAGCGATGAATGGCTGCATTTTTACCGCCGGTAAGGTCAAAAAAAACCTCACTGCAGGCCGCTTTGAGACGACTGAGTGAGATTTAAAAGGAGGCGAATTTGAAGTAATCCAAGCGCTGGATGAGATGATTACAGCCTTTCTTGGGCCTCGGCCAATGAGATGGCTTTAAGTAAGGCCATGGCCTTGTTGCGGGTCTCCTGGTATTCGTATTCGGGCTCCGAATCCGCAACCACGCCGGCGCCAGCTTGCACGTAGGCTTTGCCGTCTTTCAGGAGGCATGTGCGCAGGGCAATGCAGGAATCCAACCCGCCATCGAATCCGAAATACCCGACCGCTCCGGCGTAGGCGCAGCGTTTCGAATTTTCCATCTCGGCGATGATCTGCATGGCGCGAATTTTCGGTGCTCCGGAGACGGTGCCGGCGGGGAAAGTCGCGCGCAGCACGTCATAGCTTGAGGCATCAGGCGCGAGGGTGCCGTGAACATTGCTGACGATGTGCATGACGTGAGAGTATTTCTCCACGGTCATGAAGTCATCGACAACCACCGAGCCATGTTCTGCAATGCGGCCGACATCGTTGCGGGCGAGGTCGACTAGCATCAGGTGTTCGGCGCATTCTTTGGTGTCGGCGAGGAGGTCTTGAGCCAGAGCTTCATCTTCTTCGTTGGTCTTGCCCCTCCATCGGGTGCCGGCAATGGGGCGGATGTCGATCCGATTGGAGATGGCGCGGACGTGAACTTCGGGTGATGACCCGACTAAGGCGAAGTCCTCCAGCTCGAGGATGAAGAGGTAGGGTGACGGATTAACGTGGCGCAGGCTGCGATAGAGGTCGATGGGGTCTCCCGTAAAATCAGTCTCGAAACGTTGCGAGGGCACGAATTGGAAGATGTCGCCGGCGGTGATGTATTCCTTGCCGCGGATCACCATGTCGTGAAATTCCTCACGAGTGGTGTTTGACTCAAAGTCAGGAAGCCCGGCGGGGATCAGGGCATTGAAGGCCGGGCGGTGTAGGGGCTGGCCGAGCTTCGTGAGCAGGGCATCTAGTCGTTCGACCGAAGCCTGATAGGCGGCTTCAACCGATTCGTGGCGGTCAAGGATCGCGTTGGCAACGACGAAGACCTTACGCAGGTGGTGGTCGAAGATGAGCACCGTATCGGCGAGGAAGAAAATCGCATCTGGCAGACCGAGGTCATCGTTGCTCGGTGAGCCGACACTTGGCTCGAATTGGCTAATCGCATCAAAGGCGAGGTAACCAACCAGGCCACCATTGAAGACCGGGGGGAGGTCTCCGTGGTGGACCGCGTGATAAGGTGCCATTAGAGCTTCCAATTCAGCTAAGACGTCCTTATCCGTGGTAAATGAAGTGCTGTCACCGTTCTCGGTGCGGGTGATTTCTTTACCGCGGCTGGTGATCTGAAATAATGGCTCAGATCCCAGGATTGAATAACGGCCGCTGGCGGCTGAGCTCTCGGCGGATTCGAAGAGAAATGCGTGCTGGCCGTCGCGAATCTTCGCAAAAGCCGAAAGTGGCGTATCAAAGTCGGCAGCCAATTCGGTGTAGACGGGCACGACTTTGGCACCTTCGGCTAGCTTGGCAAAGGCTTCTGGGGCGGGATGAACGGGTAAGGAACTCACTGCAGGGAGAATGGCGAGTCGGCAAGGTGGGGCAAGTCAAAACGGAAACTCTGGCTGCTCTAAAGCCATGCCCTCTGTCAGTGAAGTGGCAGACGCCGGGGGAAAGAGCTCGATCCAGTCGGTCGGCTCAAATTG
>CAXIBU010000076.1:0-12847 GCA_964021555.1 uncultured Verrucomicrobiales bacterium
GCGGGGATGCGCTCGACGATACAGATTTCCAAGATATCGGGGAGTCGTTTCTGGACGTCGGCTGAGATCACTTCGGGGCGAGCCTCTAGGGCAGCGCGAATTTCATCCAACTTGACTGAGAAGACGGTATTGTTTGGCTCGATCTTGGCGGTTTGCTTGACCCATTCGAGGTCGAGGCTGCCATTGGTTTCGAGGGTGATTTCCTTGAGGAGGTAATCGGGATTCTGGTGGAAGAGATTTTTCCAAGTTTCGCGAAGCCCGAGCTGGGTCGCGTAAACTCCAGCGCCCAGAACGCAGAGCAAAGCGACGATCTTCAGCGCTCGGAGGGACTTGTGCAGGCGGATCCTAGGCGAAGTCACACGAGCGCGAAGCGCGCGGACATGCGGCTGGCGTTTGCGTTTGTTGATTCGGCTAGTGGTTCGGCGCAAGGTGGTTATTCGTTAAAGGTTGTTTGTTAAGAGGGGAAGACTGGGCAGCTGGGGCTGCCTTATTTTGCTTTATCTAGGGCTTGTTGGGCGATGATTTGGCAGAGTTGGGCGAAGTCGAAGCCGGCTTCGGCGGCGGCTTTGGGGAGTAGGCTGCTGGAGGTCATGCCCGGGATGGTGTTGATTTCGAGGACCCACGGGTTTTCATCGGCGTCGAGGAGGACATCGACACGTGAATAGCTATCAATGTTGAGTGCTCTTTGAGCGGCGAGTGCTGCATCTTGCACGCGTTTGGTCGCGGCGGGGCTGAGGTCGGCCGGGCAGTAGTAGTCGGTGCCGCCATCACCAGTCATCCACGGGTATTTGTTGGCCATGTCGTAGAAGCCGGATCGCGGAGCGATGTGGACCACTGGGAGCGCCTGATCGTTGAGGATACCGACGGTGAGCTCTTTGCCGGAGACAAACGACTCAACCAAGATTTCTTCGCCGAATTTTGCGGCGTCAGCCAGGGCATCGGCGGCCTCTTGTTCGGTGTGGGCAATGTGCACCCCGACGGATGATCCCTCGCAGGGTGGCTTGATCACACAAGGCAGTCCCATTTTCGGGAGACATGGCAGGCTGTCGCGGTGGATGACCTCGCTGGCAGGAGTGGGAACCTCTGCCTCCACAAAGGCTTGCTTGCTGATCAGCTTATCAAAAGCGATGTGCGAGGCGGTGGAATCCGCGCCAGTGCAGGGGATCCCGCGTTCTTCCAGATAGCGCTGGAGCTCTCCGTCCTCGCCGAAGGTGCCGTGGATCGTATTAAAGACGAGTCCGCAGCCCTCGGGGAGCTCGGGTTGGTGATTGGTCACATCGACGCCAACGGCATTGAGGCCTGAAGCTTGAAGGACTTCGAGCACAGCCTTGCCTGAGGCGAGCGAGACTTCGCGCTCGGAACCTGGGCCGCCCATGAGGACAGCGATGAGAGTATCTTTAAGAGTGGTCATGCCTAAAAGAGAAATTCGTTTTCGCCCGTGATTTGGACTTCGGTTTCCAGTTCGATGCCCCGACTTTCGCGGGCTTCGCTGCGGATTTTTTCGATGAGCGTGATCACCTCGGTCGCGGTGGCGTTCTGCTCATTGATGATAAAGTTGCCGTGGACGTCTGAGACGGTCGCTCCGCCGACGCTGCTGCCTTTTAGGCCAAGTTCGTCCACCAGTTTGCCCGCCGGGATGCTATCGGGGTTCTTGAAAGTGCAGCCGGAGCTGGCGGCGATGGGTTGTGAGCTCTTGCGCTTGCTCTTCGAGGCATCGATCTCGGCATCGATGTTCTCGAGTTCGCTGGGGATGCTCTTGAAGGTGGCCTCGAGAGCATAATTTCGCTGCAGCTCTGGCACATTGCGGTAGTAGCTGACGATTTCCTCGCGATTGCGGGTGCGAATTTCGCCGTCTTCGTCGAGAGAGGTCACGCTGACGACCTGGTCAAAGGTTTCGATGCCCATGGCGCCGGCATTCATGCGCAGGCCGCCACCGACGCTGCCGGGGATGCCCTCCATCCAGCCAAATCCGCTGAGCCCGTGTTGTTGAGCGATACTAGCGACCTTCTTAAACTTGGCGCCAGCCCCGGCGACGATGTGGCCATCGCGAAATTCGACACTGGAGAACGGCCCGCCGGAAGGGTGGATCACGATGCCTGGAATACCGCCATCGCGGACGAGCAAATTCGAGCCGCGGCCGACCACGCGGATGGGCAGTGAGCGGCGTCGGGCGAAGCGGACGAGAGCCTTGAAGTCGTTAAAAGATGAGGGCTCGATCCAGAACTGCGCGGGGCCCCCGACCAACAGTGTGGTGTGCTTGCGCATTGGCTCGTAAAGTCGGGCACTGACCTTGTCCTGGCAGCGCTCGGTGAGTTCTTCGAGAGTATCTAGCGCCTTCGCGAGGGCGGTGCCTGCGATGTGCACATTGCCTGCCCCCAAGGTGAGGAAAAGGTCGCCGGGGCGCATTTTATTGCCGATGGCGTGGTGGGCGGTCTCGAGGTCGGGAACCGAGACGACTTTGGTGTCGCCAGTGCGCTGAACGGCCTCGACGATCGTTTCCCCGCTGATGCCCGGGATCGGGGCTTCGCTGGCGGGATAGACATCGGTGACGTAGACGACATCGGCGGCTTGCAGGGCTTCGCCAAATTCGGTGGCCAGGCGCTGGGTGCGTGAGTATCGGTGAGGTTGGAACAGCACGATCAAGCGCCCGGGCTGCAAGCTTCTAGCGGTCTGTAAAGTGGCTGCGATCTCGGTCGGGTGGTGGCCGTAATCGTCGATGATCTGGTAATTCTGCGTGAGATATTTCGATTCGAAACGACGTTTCGCTCCGGCGAAAGAGCTCAGGCCACGGGCCAGGGACTCGAATTTTGCCCCTTGTAACCAGGCGGTGGCGATGGCGGCGAGGGAATTGAGAACATTGTGACGGCCGGGAATGCCGAGTTCGGCACGACCGATAACCTCGCCTTGATAACTAACATCAAAGTGGATGCGCCCATGAGTTTCGGTCAGATTGCTGGCGGTGAAATCGGCATCGCTCCAGCCGTAGCTCAGGCCCTTGGAATTACCGGAAAGCAGCTCGCTGGCGACGGGGCACTCACGGCAGTAAATGACCTTGTCCCTGGTCTGATCGATGAGCTGCTGGAAGACCGCCTTGATCTCATCGAGACCTGAATAGTGGTCGAGGTGCTCGGCCTCGATGTTGAGAATGATGCTGTGCTCTGGCTGGTAATTGACCAAAGTGCCATCGGATTCATCGCCCTCAGCGACCATGTAGGCCGCCTCAGGGTTCCAGTGGGCATTGCGCCCGAGGACGGGGATTTCCGCGCCGACGTAATGGCATGGCTTGAGACCGGACTCCGCGAGCAGGTGAGCTGTCATGGCGGATGTGGTGGTCTTGCCATGGGTGCCGGAAACCACGATGCCCTTTCGGGTGTGCAAAATCGCGGCCAGGCACTCGGCGCGGCGCAGTGAGGTCAGTCCGAGCTCCTCGGCTCGCACGCGAACTGGATTACTCGCGGGGATGGCACTGGAGTAGACGATGACTTCCGCATCTTCGATGGCCTCTGCAACGTGTGGGGAATAGAAGGTCATGCCCTCCTTCTGCAGACGCTCGGTCTCGCTGGTAGTCGAGCGGTCACAGCCACTGACCCGATGCCCCATTTCCAAGAGCAATTGAGCCAAACCACTCATGCCCGATCCGGCGACGCCGACGAGGTGCACGCGGATCGATGATCCGGGGACTAGCAGTTGTTTTTGGAAGGCAGCGATCATTTGGTGAGAGAGCGTTCTATGACTTCAACGATGCGTGACGCGGCATCTTTCACGGCGAGTGAAGAAGCGGCCTCCGACATCTTTTGTTGGAGTTCAGGCTCGGCGAGGAGTTTATCGAGGAAATTCGCTATTTTGGCGGCATCGAGATCGCGTTCTTGGATCAGTTCCGCTGCCCCGCCATCGACAAAAGCCCTGGCATTTGCCGTTTGGTGATCGTCGGCGGCGTAAGGGTAAGGAATCAGCAAAGACGGCATACCGACGTAGGCTAGCTCGGTCAGAGACGAAGCGCCGGAGCGGCAGATTGAGACATCGCAGCAGGCGTAGGCAGCCGCCATGTCGTCGCAGAAAGGAACGACGTGGTAGGAGTCGTTGGCTTTTAGCTGACTGACCCTCTCGGCATCGGCATGACCGGTCAAATGAAGGATTTGCCAGGCTGGGTTGATTGAGCTGGCAGCCTCGGTCATCAAGGTATTCAGCTGCTTAGCGCCCTGGGAGCCACCCATGACCAGGATAGTAGGACGGTCGGGATCGAGCCCGAATTTGCCAGCGGCGCTAGCGCGGTCAGGGAGAGTGTGAAGCTCGCGACGGACCGGGGTGCCAGTCAGCTCGACATTGCGCCCGGCGAAATGCGTGCGCGCCGCCTCTAGCCCGATCAGCGCGCGGTCGCAGAAGCGGGCGGTCAGGCGGTTGGCCTTGCCGGGAAGAGCATTGGAATCGTGGACGAAGGCCTTCAGCTTGCGGCGGGATGCAGCGACGATAGGCGGAAGCGAGGTGAAGCCCCCCATGCCAAGAACGGCTTCCGCTCCAAACTCATCAATGATCTTGCCGCTCTCACGGATGCTCTTGAAGAGGGTGAAGGTGAAAGGAATGATCTTTGGCGATCGCAGGGGCGGCGTGCCGATGGCGGAGATGGTGAGAAAGTCGAGATCGCCGTATTTCTTCGAGGCTGCGGCATCGATCTTCTTCTCCGAGATCAGCAAGCGCGGCTGGTGTCCGCGAGCCTTCAGCTCCTCGGCCACGGCGATGCCTGGGAACAAATGTCCCCCGGTGCCGCCACAGGCGATTAGGATACGATGAGAAGCTTGGGTCGAGTTCACGAAGAGAATTAGAGTCGGATGGGTTCTTTGCTGCGATTGCGGAGGAGCGAGCCATCAGGAGCATCGAATTTGCCGCGACGGTGGATGCTGATCAGGATGCCAATGGCAGCCAGAGTGAAGACCAGTGAGGAGCCGCCGTAGCTGACGAAAGGCAGAGGCAGTCCGGTATTCGGGATGGCGGCGGTGGTCACGGCGATGTTGACCATGGCGGGAGCGACGATGCTGGCGGTGAGCCCGAAACCGAGGAGTTTGCCGAAAAGGTCATTGGCGTGCAGGCTGACCGCGACGCCACCGACGGTGATGATGACGAAGGCAAGAATGACCCCGAGCGTGGCGTAGAGGCCGAGCTCTTCGCCAATGATGGGATAGATAAAGTCAGTGTGGGAGAAAGGGAGGTAGCCGAATTTCTCAGCGCCATTGCCGAGCCCGACTCCTTCGGTGCCGCCATTTTGAAGGGCCATGAGACCGCGGAACTGTTGCAGTCCGGCACCAAGCTTGTGCTCGGCGAGGTTCTTCCAAGCTTCGATCCGTTCCATGCGGTTGCCGCTCTGCTGGACCATGAGGTATCCTGCAAATCCAGCGATGCCACCCGAAACGGCGAGGTAGATGAAGCGCGTGCCGGCGACAAAGAGCAGACAGAAGGTTGCCAATCCAAGTGCCGCGGTGGTGCCCATGTCCTTCTCGAACAAGATCAGTGCGAGCAAAAATCCGGCACCTCCGGCTGGCAGCACGAAGCCTCTCCAGAAGGTATCAATGGAGGCGCGATGACGAGCAAACCAAGCGGCGAGCCCAATCATGAGCGCGATCTTGGCAGGTTCGGAAGGTTGAATTTGGACCCCGCCGATCTTGATCCAGCGAGTCTCACCATTGGCCTCGACGCCGATCCCCGGGACATAGCACAGCGCCAATGCCACGCAGGCACCTGCAAAAATCCAAGGCGCCCATTCGCGAAGCCATCGGTAATCGAGCAGCGCCAATAGGGTCGCTGCAACCAGGCCCAATCCCGCGAAAATAGACTGCTGGCTCAGGTGACGGTAAGGTTGATCTGGATCCTCGATCCATAGCGCGGTGCTCGAGATCATCACCAGCCCAAGCGCCACGAGGGCGAGGGCGGAGAAACCGAGTAATTTACCACTGGATTTGGCTAGCATGGCGGGGTGGGGGGGAGGTGCCGCTTATTGAGCAGCTGGAAGTTTAAGAGTTTGGCCGGCTCTCAGCTTACGAGGATCGGTGATGCCGTTGAGTTCCATCAGAGCCTCAATGGTGACCCCGTTCTCGCGAGCGATTCTGGAAAGGGTGGAGCCAGGGGCGACTTTGACCGTATTGCCACTGTCGGTCGGGCCGACTGGAACCGCGCGGCGGTCAGCAACTTTAGGAGTGATCAATTTTGGCTCGGGCTTAGGAATGCGGATCGTATCACCAGGGGTGAATCCGCGACCACCAGCATTGACTTCACGAAGCTTGGTTTCGCTCACCTGGTATTTCGCGGCGATGGTTGCGTAAGTTTCGTTGGGCATGCAGCGGTGCATGTCATATTGGCTGTCATCACCACTGGCGATGGGTGGTGTGCTCTGATTGAGCTGCTCTTGGATCGAAGGCGCCTCGTCATTGCCTGAAGCCTCAACCGCAGCCAGAGCTGCCGGAGATTTCGGAGCCGATGTGGTGGAGGAGACATCGATGAAGTTCGAGTGGACGTAAATCCCGACAATCGCAACGACGTGCAAAATGAGCAGGACGAGGAGAACTTGACCGATGCTTTGGTTGGGGACTTCGCTTTCAAAGTCGTTGGCGGAGGCAGTCGCTGCGCGCTGACGACGGCTGGCAGTCCGGGCAAACATTTTGCGCAGGGGCTTTTTCGGCTTTTTGCGTTTGGTTTCGATTCGGCTCATGGTGTTGGTCGGTTGATGGTGAGGTGGGGGCTTGGTTTAGCGGAGTTCGAGGACGGCTTTGCGAAAGGCATCGCCTCGCGCTTCGTAGCCGGAGAATTGGTCAAAAGAGGAAGTTCCAGGTGAAAAAAGAACGGTGCTGCCGAAGGGGGCGGCCTTCTGAGCGAGCAAGACGGCTTCCTGGACGGAATTGCAGGCTTCAAGCGGGACGGTATCCTTAAAGGTATCGGCGAGCTGGTCGGAGATCTCGCCGAAGACGATGCAATGGGTAGCAAACTTGGTGAGGTTCTCGCGCAGGGGGGTGTAGTCGAGCCCCTTGTCCTTGCCACCAGCGATCAAAATGACCGGGCGGTTTTGGGATTTTAGGGCGGAATCGAGCGCGTGGAGGTTGGTGGCCTTGGAGTCATTGAGCCACTCGACGCCGTCCAGGGTGCGGATGAGCTCGCAGCGGTGTAGCGGCGGGGCGAAGCCCTCGGCGGCAGTTCGTCCAGCCTCGAGAGGTAGGCCAAGCGCATGCAGCACTCCGAGCGCCGCCATGCAGTTCTCGGCATTGTGTTTGCCGCGCATGCGGCTGGTTGCGAGGTCGAGCACGCTCTGACCTTGGAAAGTGATCATGTCGCCCTTGAGCTGGAAGTCGGAGCCGTCCTCTTCGCTGTTGAAGCTGATCTTTTTGGCAGCGACCAGGCCGACTTTTTCGCCACTGCGGATGATCGCGGTATCGGCGGCGGTCTGGTTGCTGAAAATGCGGCGTTTGGCAGCGTGGTATTCCTCCACCTCGCTGTAACGGTCCATGTGATCGGGTGAGAAATTGAGCCAAACGCTGACGTCCGGGTGCAAGGTATCGATGGTCTCGAGCTGGAAGCTGCTTAGCTCGAGCGCGACAGCATTACAGTCGGGATGCTCGAGCAGGATTTCGGCGAAAGGAACGCCGTAGTTTCCGCAAGGTTGGGCATTGAGCCCGGCAGCGCAGAGCATACGGTGGACCAGTTCGGTTGTGGTGGTCTTGCCATTGGTTCCAGTGATACCGACGATTTTGCCTTTGAACAGTGGGGCTGCGAGCTCGACCTCGCCGATCAGCTTGGCGGTGCCACGGGTGAAGGCCTGGACAAAGTCACACTCGCCCGGGATGCCTGGTGACACGACCACCAGGTCGGCCTCGAAGGAGGCTCCATCAGCAGCGGTCGCACCGGCGCAGAGTGGCAGGTCCTCGGGGAAATGCGCGAGCCTTTCGGCGGGGGCGGAATCAAACACCATCACTTCACCCCCCTCACGGAGAGCCAAGCGCGCCGCCGCACGCCCGGAGCGTCCTGCTCCGAGAATGGCGATTTTCTGATGTTTGAGTGAATTCAAAGTGAGTGCAGATTAGAGAATTTTAAGCGTTCCGAGTCCGATCAGAGCAAGGAAGAGTGAGAGCAGCCAAAAGCGAATGATGACTTGGTTCTCATGCCAGCCCTTGAGCTCGAAGTGGTGGTGGATCGGCGACATGGCGAAGATGCGTTTGCCGCGAAGCTTGAATGAGCCGACTTGAAGAATGACTGACATGGCTTCCATCACAAAGACGCCGCCAATGACCACGAGCAGGAATTCCTGTTTGCAGCAGATCGCCGCGGTGGCCAGTGCGCCGCCGATGGCGAGGGAGCCGGTATCGCCCATGAACATTTTCGCTGGGTGACAATTGAACCAGAGGAAACCAAATCCAGCGCCGAGCAGGGCGAAGAGCAAAATGGACAGCTCCATCACCATGGGCTGGTGCGGGATAAAGAGGTATTCGGTGGCGAGCCACTGGTGCCCGGCCAAGTAGGCGATGACCGCGTAGGCGAAGGCAGTGGAAATCGTGCAGCCTGTGGCGAGCCCGTCCAGACCATCGGTCAGGTTGACTGCATTCGAACAACCGACGATGATGAACATAAAGAAAGGAATGCAAAGCCAACCCATGTCAAACAGAGGTGCCTTGCCGAAGGGGGTCGAGAGGGGCGAAATGTAATCGCTGACTTGAACGGTGAAACCGGGATTGTTGGGGTAGAAATACAGGAAGCAGCCGACGGTGAGTCCGACGAGTCCTTGAACAGCGAGCTTGGTTTTTCCACTGACTCCTTCTGAATTTTTCTCTTTCACCTTGGTGTAGTCATCGACGAAGCCCAGCAGGCCTAGAGTTCCCATGGCGAAGGCGGTGGCGACGACGAATGGATTGTCGGGGCGGGCGCAAACGAGGGTGGCGATCAAAGTCGTGCCGAGGAGCAGGACGCCGCCCATGGTTGGGGTGCCGGCTTTTTCCTCGTGTAGCTCTGCGAGCTTATGCACCTCGTCTTCGGAGCGGATGGGCTGGCCGATCTTGAGCGAGATCAGTTTGCGGATCACCGACTTTCCGAAGATTAAGCTAAGACCAAACGAGATCACAAAGGCGAGTAGCGCCCTGGTGGTCGTGTATTGGAAGTAGTTCAGAGGACCGAAGTGCTCTGAAAGGAGATGGAGATAGTAGATCAAGAAAGAGTGACGTTATGAGTGATGGGAGAGGGCAAAGTAGCGCTTAGGCGGGGTCTGGTTCGGGGAAGACCTGGTGCATGACGCGCTCGATGGCGGCAGCGCGTGAGCCCTTGAAGAGCAGAGTGTCGCCGGGGCGAATCCGTGCTTCGAGGGCGGCGACGGCGTCTTCGAGTTTTTGAAAATCGAGGATGGTGGTTGAGCCCGCTTGATCGAGGGCGGCTTCGGCGATGGCGTGGGCCTCCGGGCCGACCGTAATTAAGGTATCGAGCTCTAGTTGGGCGGCGATACGGCCAATGCGCTGGTGGGCGGAAAGGGTGACTTCGCCGAGCTCAGCCATGTGGCCGAGGACGGCATAACGGCGGCCTTTGCCATTTACTGGGCATTCAGCGAGCGTCTGCAGGGCGGCAGCCATAGACTCGGGATTGGCGTTGTAGCTGTCATCGATCACCGTGCATTCTCGGGAAGTGAAGCGGCGGAGGCGCCCGGTGCTGATGCTGGCCTCGCTCAGTCCGGCGGCGATTTGCTCCTTACTGAGACCAAGCGCACTGCCTATGCCTGCAGCGAGCAGCGCATTGGTCACCATGTGACGACCGGGAATCGGAAGTTGCACGTCGATGGGCTCTTGATCGGCGATGATCAGTTTGAAGTCGCAGCCGTCCAGCCCTTGTCGCAGGCCTTCGGCGCGGACCTGGCCACGACAATTTCCAGCGAAAATGGTGCGAGCAGGCGTGCGCTTGCTAAGGTATTCCGCGTAGTCGCAGGCGGCGGGGACGAGTAAGGTCCCGTTGTCCTTGAGGCTGCGACCAAGTGCGCTTTTTTCTTCGGCAATCGCATCGCGGGTGCCGAGATTCTCAATGTGGGCGCTACCGATGTTGGTGATGATGCCAAAGTCGGGGCTGGCGATTTCACACAGAGGCGCGATTTCGCCGCTATGGTTCATGCCCATCTCGATCACCGCAATTTCGTGCTCGGGCTTGAGACTGAGGATGCTTAGCGGGACGCCGATGTGGTTGTTGAGGTTGCCTGCGGTGGCGAAGGTATTGAATTTCTGGGCCAGCACCGAACGGGTGAAGTCCTTGGTCGAGGTCTTGCCATTGGAACCAGTGATACCAACGACTAGGATATCTAGCTGGCGGCGATACCAGGCGGCGAGGCGCTGCAGGCCAATCAGGGTATCCTCAACGAGAATGACAGCGGCATCGAGTGGCTCCTCAGGTGCGCTGGAGACCATTATAGCGGCGGCTTTCTTCGCGGCCTCGGCGAGAAATTCGTGAGCGTCGAATCGTTCTCCGATCAGAGCAACAAAGAGTGATTCCTCTGGGATCGAGCGGGTATCGGTGGAGATACCACCGCTCACCATAGCTGACGGGTCGCCGGACAAGAGTTGTCCGCCGCAAGCCTGGGTGATTTGCTCGATGCTCAGGGGTTTCATACTTCGTCGCTTTCTTGTTGGAGGTCGGTTGAGTCAGCTTGCTTTGGCGGGCTTGGCTCCTCGTCACGGAAGCTGAAGTTCTTCTTGTCCTTGAATTCTTCTGGATCGCGCTCTTTGGGTTGATGGGGTTCGCGGAATTCGCGGACGCGATCTTTATCCCCATCGCGGCGCTCTTCACGGTCCCCGCGAGGTGGTCGGTCGCCGAATCCTTCGGCGCGGCGCTCGGCATCGCGGGCGGCCATTTTTTCCTCCATCTGTTCTTTGAAGTCTTCTTCGATCCGCGCCATGATGCCGCGAATTTTGCTGTGGTCGCGGAAGGGGTGGCGGACGCCATCGATCTCTTGATAGGGCTCGTGGCCTTTACCGGCGACGAGCACGATGTCACCTGGCTTGGCGAAGCGCAGTGCGGCCTCGAGGGCCTCGGTGCGGTCGACGACTTTGGCGAACTTGCGACCTGTCATGCCCTTGGCGACCTCGTTGATGATGGCGTCAGGATTCTCGGTGCGCGGGTTATCGCTGGTGATGATGCAGAAGTCGCTGAAGCGCTCGGCGGCAGCCGCCATGAGTGGGCGCTTGCTGCGGTCGCGATCGCCGCCACAGCCGAAGACGGTGATGAGACGATTGGGATCGAGGTTCTTCAGAGTCGAGCAGACGTTCTCGAGGGCGTCTGGCGTGTGAGCGTAGTCGATGTAGACGTGCTTGCCACGGCGGGTATCGACCCTTTCCAGACGTCCCGGAACTTGTGGGAGGTCGGCCAGCGCGCTGACGCAATCACGCAGTGGCAGGCGCAGCGCGATGGCAGCTGCCAGGGCACCGAGAGTATTGGTGACATTGTAACGGCCGATCAGCGGGGTGCGCACGCGGAACTGCTTGCCCTTGTAGTTGATCTCAAATTCAGCGCCTTTTGGTGTGAGCAAAAGCCCACCTCCACGAACATCGACGTGAACGCCGTAGCCGTAGGTGAGTGTCTTGATGCCCTCTTCCTCGCACCACTTGGCGAGCTCCTGGCCCTTCGGGTCATCGATGTTGATGACGGCGGTCGGGCGTTTCTTACTCGATTGCTTGAGCTGCTCGAAGAGCCGGCGTTTGGCCTGGAAGTAATTTTCCATGGAGCCGTGGTAATCGAGGTGGTCTTGAGTAAAATTGGTGAAGACCGCGACATCGAAATTGATCGCAGCCGTGCGGTCCTGGTCAAGAGCATGAGAGGAGACCTCCATGGCGACGGCTTTGCAGCCATTGTCCCGCATTTCACCCATCAGCTCCATGGTCTCGATGGGGCCGGGCGTGGTGTGGGTGGCCTCGCGCTGCTCCAGACCGTTGTCGAATTTGATCGTGCCAATCATGCCAGCGCGGAGAAATTCGTGGCGCAATAGGAAGTGCAACAAGTAGCTGGTCGTGGTCTTGCCATTGGTGCCAGTGACGCCCGCGATGCGCATCCCGCCAGTGGGGTTGCCGTAAAATTCGGAGGCGATGTGGGCTAGGGCGAGCCGTGCATTTGAAACGTGGATCCAGGTGATGTCAGCAGCCAGATCAGCCGGGGGAGCTGTCTCGGAAAGGATGATCCCCGCCCCTGCCTCGAGGGCGGAGCCGATGAACTGTGTGCCATCGGAATCCGTGCCACGGATTGCCGCGAACAAGAAGCCGGGCTCAACCTTGCGGCTGTCGGCGGTGAGTCCGGTGACGGGGATGTCAAGCCCGCCACTGATGGAGGGCTTGGTGAGTGATGAGATGAGTTGGCGGAGCTGCATGACTGGGAAAGGTTATTGGATGCTCGCCTGCTTGGCGGCTTCCTTGTCTGATTCGACTTCCTCGGTGGGAGGGATATTCATTACTTTGGCAGCGCGCTCGGCGATGCGGGTGAAGATCGGGGCGGCAATGGTGCCGCCATAGCGCTTGACTTCGTTGGTCTGAGGATCGTCGACAACGACGAGGCAGACAAAGGCGGGGTTCTCGGCGGGGACCATGCCGGCGAAAGAAACTGAATACCTTCCCTCGTAGTAGCCGCCAGCAGGTTTGACCTTCTTTGCTGTGCCCGTTTTTCCTCCTGTGGTGTAGCCTGGGACGGCACCGCGGGTCGCCGTGCCGCCTGGCTCGGTGACGGTTTTCAATGCTGCGCGCATTTTCCGAGAGGTATCAGGTTTCATGACGCGGTTGAGCACCTCCGGCGGGTAGTCGCGAATGACGGTTCCGTCGGCAGCGACAATTGCATCGACGATACGCGGGCGCATCAGCTTGCC
>CAXIBU010000077.1:0-12767 GCA_964021555.1 uncultured Verrucomicrobiales bacterium
TACCCAGCCATCTTGAGGTCATTCGCATTGAACTCTTCAGTAAAAATCGACGGCGTCCTCATTACTCCTCTGCTGACATCCTTTGAGCGCCCTAGCGACAAATGGGGCAAAGAACACCTCGACCATCATCTTGACGATGATGAACTGCGTATTGCCCGAGTCTTTCTCTCGTATCCACTCCCCGGAAGTAGCCAACCAGAAGACGGGACTGACCGTAAAAGTTCTACCACTAAGCCGAAGGCCCCTGAGCGGATCGAGATCACTTGGAAACTCCAACCACGATCCGAAGACCAGCTAGCCATCCTCTTTCGCGAAGGGAAACAGCAGTCCAAATTCATCGTCACCCATCAACAGCCAAGCTTTACGTGGAAACGTCTTAAGTAATTAAGTCGCCCCTGATCTGCCAACAAAATTCGAGCCACTTCAAATCAAAGAACTTTAACTATCATGAAGGCCAAACCCATTTTTACACTCGCTTCCATCATGGCGAGCTCATTCTCCATCGCTGTCGCCCAAGTGCAACCCGAGGGGATCACCGAGGTCACCTTTGAGACTTTGGACACTCAAGCCGCACAGGACTTGCTCCAGCAACATCTTAGCGAAGTTGGTATGGTTTTGGTCGCTGGCAGTGGCCCCTCGAGTAACCGACTCGACCACTTCTATGCTTCAGCTTACCTTGAAGGTCGCGGCGCTCTGCCTCAATTTATGGAGCATCTCTCCCCCGACTTTAATGCTCGGGTGAATTGCGCCACCGGGATCTTGATGGACGATATTGATCCCCCAGAGTTGACTGGTGGTTTCGTGAACGACCGCCCCGCCCTGCGAAATGTGTTCAAGCGTTACGCCCCGTATTTTAAAGTATGGAAGCTCGATGCAATCGATCGCATCACCACAGACGGCTGGCCACTTTACCATCGTGACCTTCATCGCAGCGGTGCTCTGTTCCAAGCAGCACAGCAAAATGCCGGTTTCGATTGGGGCTCTAACGATCATCACTGGGGAGTCACTGGCGCGGGCGCAGGCGGCATCTGGGCAAACTCGAAAATTTGCGTCACCGACTACACTGATGTCGGCGGCACCTCTTGGGCTTGGCACCATGAGGGGACACACGCCCATCACAATCTAGCACACGCCTCCGGCAAAGACATGAAGTCTAAGTCGATTGATGGTGAAAGTGGTAGTCTCTCTCGCAACTACACTTTCGGTCCTACGGGTGGACTCTGGGGCGAGTGGATGGCCTACAGCGGCATCGGCACCAACAACCTTTCGAGTTACTCACTCCCACTTCGAGCGGAGCGTGCCGGCGGTCTCAACAAAGACATCAAGATGGCTAATATTGATGTCGAAGCGGATAATGCCTACCCGTCGGAGAATCGGGTCGCACACATGATCCACACTTACCACCACGCCTTCGATCCCATCGACTCCCATACCCCCACGGGTGCCCTATTAGAGAACCCCTCCCACGTGGAAGTTCGAGTGGCTAGCACCGAAGTAGTCAAAATTCGTTGGTATGTAAACGGCACCGAACTTCCCGAATGGCGTGACATCGAAGTGCTCAATTTTGCCTCGCTAGGTCTGTCCTCGGGCAGGCACGAGATTACCGCTCGCGTCTATGATGAAGTCATCGACTACGCCTTCACTGGCGATCCTGAGAAAGACCTCGTTCGCAGCCAACTTCACACCTTCGCTGAAGTTATCGGCTGGAGCGTAAACCTGAGCAGTGGAGGCTCTAATTCGTATGGAGCCATGTCCGCGCTTGATTCCATTGGGGCGACCCAACTTGCTGCCGGTCAGTTCACCACCAGCCCTGCGGGCAAAACCGCAGTCTTCCCCTGGACTGGAGCCACACGAAATTTGGATGCCTCAGGCGGTTTCTCAGCCGGAGCAATGCATTTTAGTGGCAGTTATTCCATCAGTGGAGCTGGGACTCTCACACTCGCCAGTGGCGACTTTTCCGCTGATGCCCATGCCCACGCCTCGATTCAGAACAACCTCACTGCCAGCACTGGACTTACCAAAGCAGGGCTCGGAACGGTGCTGCTCGGAGGTAATAATACTCTCGGAAGCGATACGGTAGAAATTTCAGGGGGGATGCTAGGAGCGCTCTCCCCTACCGCATTCGGCCAAGAGCCTGCAAAAGTGACGCTTCGACGAGGTGCAGAACTTCGCTTGAATGCTGGCATTCAACTAGGTGATTCCGTTTTCGAAGGCTTCAGCTGCGTCTGGGCAGACACTGGCGAAGAAGTCGCTCGTCTCGGCAACCTCGACTTTCAAACTCTCGGTGATGAAAACATTGGCCTGCAACAGCACCACTATTTCAAGTTGGGCACTGGAACGCTCGCCTTCGATGGCGACGCCACCCTCGACGATAGCGTTCTGATTCTGACTGGTGACCAACGCAAAGAACCCGACCATCACATTTACCATTGGTTCATGGATCTTGGGCGTGGCGGGACCTACGAAATCAACGGCGACATTAGCGGCCGTGGCAGCTTGGTCGCCAAACACGGAGGACTGGTCAAACTAAACGGCAACTTGGACCTTCAAGGTGAGAGTGATGAATCCGATACCAATAACGGCATCCTGGCTGTCATGTATGGCACGCATTTTACCGTGGCATCAGGTGCGACTCTGAGCACTGATATTGTCGACCTTCATCCCTTCTCTACGTTCGAATACAATGGTAACGAGCCGCTGGCAGCAACCATCATCCCTTCAATGATGACCACCGACCACGAGAGGGAAAAGCTCAACTGGCCCGGTTTCTTCGGCCACTTGTGTGGCACCGGTGATCTCAGCGAACAGGTAGTCTTGCGCATGGATGCAAGCATTTCACCCGGTGCATTCCAGCGGGCAGGACGCCAGAATTACCTAGGCGGTCTGGTGATTGATAACGAAGCAACCTATCAGTGGGATCTTGAAAATGCTACGGCTGCCAATGATATCGACGGCCTCCCAACTGGCTGGGATGTGATGAAAGTCACTGGCACCCTCGATCTTAATGGTGTCCTCCCTGCAGGTCTCTGGACCAAGGACAGCAACTCTTTCAGCGAGCCTGCCGACGAGCAAGTTCTCCTTAAACTTGTGATCGGCGGTAGCAATGGGCTCAGCGCCGACGACCTCAACCTGACAGCCTCGGGCAGCCAGACCTTCGTCATCATGGAGGCCGACAACATCATTGGCTTCTCACCGGAGAAATTCGAACTCGAGGTCGATAATCTATCACCCGTCGCAAGTGCAGGCGGTGAATGGAGCATCCAGCAGAACGGCAATCGGATCGAACTTGTTTATACCAACTCACAGAACGAATTTATCACCTCGGGTGGTTCTCTCGTGGACAATGAAAACTGGTCCTCGGGTGAGCGACCTTCTGCCAGCATGCCTGGTTATGGTTACGTCAACCTACCTGGCTTGATCAATTCCGCAGTCAGCGATCTCGACCTCGTCCTCCAAGCAGGCGCAGTGATCACCCGCTCCGAAAATGGCATCTATGAGTGGCAGGGCGATACCGACATCATTGTTGATGGTGGGAGCATCGACTACACCGCCTCAAGCGACTCCGGAAATTCCGCCCGCTCACTCAGAATCAAGGGCACTTCATCTTTAGAGCTTAATTCAGGTAGCTTGACCACGTGGAGCAACCGCAATTTGGAAATGTTCGACAATGGCTCGGTGATCATTAGCGGCGGCGTTCTTGATGCAGGTGGTATCTCCACCAACTCCAACTTTGGCAACCAAGCCCTCCTGACCTTTGCCAGCGGTGGTGGCACCGTCATCCTGCGCAGCGGCACACTCGGATTAACTAACGGCGCTTTTGTCAACTTCCTCAGCGGCAGCAATGGCTCCTTGGAAGTCGCTGGCAAAGATCAAGCCTACTTTGAAGGTCTCTGGACCGCTGGGACGCTTCGCTATGAAGGAGCTAACCTCGGCAACTTCGCAGATTATTTTGAAGTAAATGGTTCAATCTTGTCTCGTGCGGTCCTCCCCTCACCAGTCTTGGATGCCGCTACCCTCGCCATCGATGAGAATCAACCGGCCTCCAGCCTCGTCGGGCTGCTCAGCCCGAGCTCTTCAAATGGCTCACTGAACTGGGAGTTGGTAGACGACGCTGGCGGACTCTTCGCTATTGACCCTACCAGCGGTGAAGTCCGCACTCTCAGTAGTTTCGACTTTGAAGATCAGTCAAACTACCAAATCACGGCTCAAGTCAGTGATGGCTCTGGCCTGAGCGATACGGCAAGCATCTCCATTCAAATTCAAAACATTAACGAGGCCCCAAACCTCGAAGATGCTCACTTCACCGTGGTAGAGAATAGCCCACCGGGCCTTCTCGGCTCACTCAACTTCGATGATGTCGATCCAGAAGACAGCCTGACTTTCACGATTGTTTCAGGAAATGCAGCAGGGCTCTTCTCCATCAATTCAAGCACCGGAGACATTGCAAGCACCTCCGCCCTGGATTTTGAAAGTGCCTCGAGCCACAGCCTCAACATCCAAGCAACCGATGAGGGCGGACTGACTGCCACCGCCGTCGTCCAAATCACCGTGACCGATATCCCCGAAGCTAACCGCTTCGCTACCCAAGGAGGTCTCGTGATCGACCCTGCTAACTGGTCAGAAGGCACGCTACCTACCGGCGATGAGGCAGGTATCATTGCTAGCGACGGTCTCATTCCATCAACCTTGTCCGCCTTTGACTTGATCATTGAGTCTGGAACCATCACTCGCTCTGAAAATGATATCTACGAATGGACCAACGATACCGACGTCGTCCTCGAAGGTGGCCTAATCGACTTTACCGCCAACAGCCCTGCCGGAAATTCGGCGCGCGTGCTGCGCTTAAGGGACACCTCTTCGCTGACCATGGCCGGAGGCAACCTCCAACTTTGGTCTAACCGCAGCCTCGTCTTCTTCAACCAATCCAGACTAGTCGTTCAAGACGGCCTCCTTGAAATTGGTGGAATCCTCACGGCAGCCGACTTTGACGGTGGTGCCTTCCTTACCTTTGATCAAGGCAACGGAGAAGTCTCCCTAGCTGCCCTTGACGTGGATCTATCCGGCGGCGGCGCAATCAACTATCTGGCTGGCAGCAACGGAAAACTCAGCATCTCTGGTGCCGACGATACCTACTATCGATCCCTCTGGACCTCCGGCAGTCTTCAAGTCGATGGTCAGAGCACTGGTAATTTCGATCTCTACTTCAAGGTGACCAACGGAAGCCTCGAGCTGAGAAACGGCGACTATCCCGCCCCTTCCCTTGCGGACTCCGCCCTCGCTCTCAGTGAAAATTCGCCAATCGCCAGCCAGCTCGGCACACTGAGCCCAGACAGCCACATCGGTGACCTGAGCTGGTCTCTGGTCGACGATGCCAATGGCTCATTCGCTATCGATTCAGCTACGGGAGCGATCACTAACCTGATCGTCGCCGACTTTGAAACTCAATCAAGCTACGCACTTACCGTATCTGTCAGCGATGAGACCGGTCTATCGGACACAGCTCAGCTTAGCATCTCCATCACCGACGAAAATGAGGCACCAAGCCTAGATCCTCAATCCTTCAGCATCGCTGAAAATTCGCCCAGCAGCGTATTGGGAACCATCTCGCTCGAAGACCCTGATGCTGGGGATTCATTCACCTTCGCCATCATTTCGGGCAATAATGGCGCCTTTGCCATCGATCCCACAAGCGGTGAACTATCCACCGTCACAGAGCTCGATTATGAAACCACTCCGCTCCACACCTTAACCATCGAGGTCACGGATCAAGGCGGCCTAACGGCAAGCGCCGCGGTTCAAGTTTCAGTAACCGACCTTCCGGAAATCAACGAATTTACCGCACTTGGTGGCCTCATCACAGACTCATCAAATTGGTCGAACCAAATGCTTCCAACGGCTGACGAGGCCGGAGTCATCGAGGTCGACGCCCTGATTCCATCCACTCTATCCGCCTTCGACCTGGTTGTTAAATCCGGGAACATCACCCGCTCCGAGACCGGCGTTTACCAGTGGGTCGGCGATACAGACATCATTCTTGAGGGCGGCTTGATCGACTTCACTGCCAACTCTAGCTCCGGCAACACCCATCGCGTGCTGCGCCTCAAGGATACCTCATCGCTCACTCTAGATGGCGGCACCCTTCGTCTCTGGAATGATCGTAACTTGGAGTTCTTCAATGAAGGCCGCGTCATCATCAAAGCAGGACGCCTCGAAGTCGGAGGAATTTCCAGTGACAGTAGCTTCGATGGCGGAGCACTACTCACCTTCGATCAGGGCAACGGGGTCGCCGTCATTGCGTCTTCCAACCTTACTTTGAATGGCGGAGGTTCGATCAACTTCCTATCCGGCAGCCAAGGACAGCTCACTTTGAATGGTGCAGATCATTCAAACTTCCAGACTCTCTGGAACAACGGCAGCCTGAAAGTCGACGGACAAAGCACAGGCAACTTTGATCTATTCTTCAAGGTCACCGCTGATACCATCGAGCTGCGAAACGGCGTCTATCCCTCACCAAGCATCGCTAGCGCCTCATTTACCTTAGTGGAGGATGCAGAAATTAGTAGCAATGTCGGGATTCTCACCACCAGCAGCCACATCGGCGACCTCAGTTGGTCTTTGATCGACGATGCCAATGGTTCATTTGCCATCGATCAAGCCACCGGCGAGCTCACTAGCCTCATCGTTGCCGATTTTGAAACTCAGGATAGCTACCAGCTGACGGCTTCCGTAACCGATGAAACCGGGCTCTCGGATACCGAGCTAGTCACGGTCACCATCGTCAATGAGAATGAGCCACCTAACCTAAGCGATGCGACCTTCACCATCGCTGAAAATTCGCCAGCCACCGTGCTCGGAGCACTCAGTGTGACTGACCCAGATGACAACGAGACTTTCAACTTCTCGATCATCAGCGGCAACACGGGTGCCTTCGTCATCGACCCGAGCAGCGGTGTCCTCAGCACCAACAGCGAACTCGATTACGAGCAAAATGCCAGCCATTCCCTCGTCGTCGAAGTCACCGATACAGTAGGCCTTTCCAGCCAAGCCCCCATTGACGTCACCATCACCAATGTCAATGAAGCACCTAGCATCGGCAGCGCCTCATTCACCGTCGCAGAGAATTCGCCAGCCACCACACTCGGCACCCTCTCCGCCAGCGATCCGGATGCCAATGACACACTTGCCTTCGCCATCATCTCCGGTAATAGTGGTGCCTTTGCCATCGATCCAAGCAGTGGTGCACTCAGCACTACCAGCGAGCTCGACTACGAAGAAACTTCAAGTCACTCACTAACGGTCAGCGTTACTGACGCTGCAGGGCTAAGCTCGACAGCCAATGTCTCAATTACCGTCACCGACGTGCAAGAAGTCTTCGCTCCCACCGCAACCATCACAGGGGTCAGTCAGATTAGCTTTGATAGCGCTCAGATCGGAGTCTCTCTCTCCAACGATGGCGGCGAGCCTAGCCAGATCGTGCTCTACTACGGCACCTCCGACGGTGGCCAGTCCACCAGCGCCTGGACCTCAAGCTTCGCCTTCGGAGCTCAAGAATCTAGCTACGCTGGCGTCGCCTCACTGAGCGGTCTCAGCTCCGAGACCACTTACTACTACGCCCTGCTCGCTACAAATTCCGCAGGCGAGACTTGGACCACAAGCGCCAGCTTCACCACAGAGCGGGATACCTCACCCAAACTGGCACGGACCACGCTCAACGACGTCTCCAGCGATAGCTGGATGCAAGTTGATCTCGGCGTCAATTACACCTCGGCGGTCGTGATCGCCACACCGGTTACCAGCTCCAGCAGCGAAGCCCCAGTGATGACCAGAATTCGCAACCTCACCGGCAACAGCTTCGAGATCAAACTTGAGCGAGTGGATGGCAGCAGCACACCAGTCGTTCGCGATGTCTCAATCGTCTCCATCGAAGAGGGCATCTACACCGAGGCCGAGCATGGAGTCACCATGGAAGCCGTGAAATTCACGTCCACTCTCACCGCCAACCAGAGCTCTTGGACCGGAGAAAGCCGCGGCTACCAGAACAGCTACACCGCCCCCGTCGTGGTCGGCCAAGTGCTAAGCTCTAATGACAGCTCGCCCTCCTACTTCTGGGCAGCCGGAGCCACCGCCAACAGCCCTGCAAGTGCCTCATCTCTCGTCATCGCGAAGGGCTCTGGACAAGACCCTAATCCCGCCCGCCTCGACGAAACCATCGGCTACCTAGTAATCGAATCCGGGTCACACACGCTCAGCGGCACTCGACTCGAAGCTGGTATCTCCGCCGATATCGTCCGCGGCAAAGGCAACACCTCCACAGGCTATACCATTCCCCTCAGCGGTGCCTTCGCCCCAGGATCAGTCGCACTGTCCTGCGCAGGCAATGATGCTTCAGACCCTTACTGGCCACAACTCTTCGGGCCAACTCCAAGCACCAGCACAAGCCTAACGGTCATTGCCGAGGAAGACAAACTCAGCGACACAGAGCAAAACCACTCCACCGAACAAGTCGCCTACCTCATCGTCGAGTAAATCTGACCTCCCCCTGAACCTATCTCCTACCCTGCCGGCCATCACCATGGTCCGCAGGGTATTTTTGTGTCCAAAAGATCAGCCGCTAAAACTCAAACCAACCGCAGCCCCAACCTGCGACAACAAAAAAGCGAACCACTCGTAAGTGATTCGCTTTCAAAAGTTTCGAGTGGCTCCTGCGGTTGGTTTCGAACCAACGACCTAGTGATTAACAGTCACCCGCTCTACCACTGAGCTACGCAGGACTTTCACTCGAAATTTCCGCCCTTGCGAGCGGGCCGCGAAACTGCATGAAGTCGGGAAAAACCTCAAGGACTTTTTTAGGGTTTTATGAACTTTTTTCCATCTCTGTCATCACCCGCTGCAAGGTCACCTCCAGCCTACTTCTGATGAGCGAGATGGTGGCTCAAGAGTCGGACAAAATCATCGGCCACACTTAGACCTGTCTCCATGACCTCTTGGTGGCTGAGGTGCCCGTCGCCCAGGCCTGCAGCCCAGTTGGTAAGACAAGAAAAACCAGCCACTTCCATTCCCAGAGCTCGTGCCTGAATGGCTTCGAGGACGGTTGACATACCTACAGCATCGGCACCGAGATGCCGCAGCATTTGAATTTCCGCTGGGGTTTCATACTGCGGACCTCTCAAACCTGCGTAGACCCCACGGCCGAGCTCCAGATCAAGGGTCTCGGCACTTTCAAGGAAGGATTCTCTCCACGGCTCGGAATAAACCTCGCTCATATCGATGAAATTGGGCCCGCCCTCCAGTGGTGAGGTTCCCGTGAGGTTGAGGTGATCTTCGATCAGCATCCACTGCCCCGGCGGCTGATGCAGACGCGTGGTTCCAGCTGCATTCGTGAGGATCAGCCGTTCACACCCCGCCGCATGCATGGCGCGAACTAAAGTCGTCACTTCATCGGCTCGATAACCTTCGTAGAGGTGGATGCGGCCGCAAGCAGCCAAAATACGGACGCCTGCCAAGGTGCCAATCACGAATTTACCCGCGTGCCCCGCAACCGCACTGCGCGGAAGGCCAGGGACTTCGCCATAAGGAATTTCAATCAGGTCACCGAAGCCATCGATCAAAGATCCGAGACCAGAGCCTAATACCAGACCCAAGCGAGCATCACAATTTGCCAGTTCGGGGGGAAGAGAATCAGCGGGGAAAGTTTGCATGCGGAACAGTTCCGCATTTATTCGCTGGGGTCAACCTGCGAAGCAAAATTGACTGATAGACCTTAGATCTTAGTCAGGTAATCTGGCATGGCCTCACTTCGCTGGGCGCTGGGTGAGAGGTTCGGGTTGGCAAACTTCATCACTGGCCCGACGCCACCTGCATGAGCCGCTCCGAGCCGATAGTCATGCTCCAATTCCGGGAAGCGATACACTTTGCAGCGACGATAGACTAACACCATGGCAACCAAAAGAGCCACGCTTAGAACAGCCACGCCAGCCCACCCCGCAATCATTGCAATTTCCATGGCTAACTTGCCGATCGTCATTCGATCTTCAGGCGCTTGCTCGATGGGCTCAGATGGGCCCGCCGCGATAAGTGCCGCTTGATCAGCTGCACTGATGTCCTCGGAGGCGCTGATCAAAGCTTGCCGTTTCTTCTCCTCCTCGACTTTCTCTTCCATCCAGTAGAGCTGATTGGTGAGCGAGATCAGGAAACTGTGGAGCTGGCTATCGGGATCCGATTGGCGCAGTGAACCGCCCACGGCCTTGCGAATGAGCTCCAAGCGTCGGGTGTCGTCGGTAATCTTCTGGAGGTCTTCTGAAAAGGCGATTTGACTACGCTTCGGGGAGCCCAGATAATACTGAACGACCACCGTCCACTCATCACCACGGAACGGGCCTTCCATTAGACTTGTCAAATTCAGACCTGAGGGAGGAATCTGCTCACGATCGAAGAGCACGAGCTGAACCTTCACCGGTGATTCCGCTGCTTGTAAGCTGAGGAAATGTTCGTGATCAAGACGCTCCTGCGCACTCAGCAAGCCCTGAGGGTCGATGATGCGCTGGCCACTTTGACGTGCTCGATAACGAGGCAAAAATTCAGCGGGAATCTCCTTGGGGTTGGTTTTCGCCAAAGTCGGATCGGTATCGTAATCGCTGGAGGCCGGGGCAATGGTCTCATCCCCATCAAATTTGGAAATCCCCAGCAAAGCCTTGCCCGGAACGAGCTTGCCAGTGATCAGGGCCTTGCGGTCCTCAGGCGTCCATTCAGGCAGTGGCAGGGCTGGCTCTTCGACATTCTCTTTCTCGACAGCCCCTTCCAATGCCCCCTCCTCAGGAGCACCAGGGCGATCGGCGTCTTCAGCCGCCTCTGCCAACTCGACAATGGGTTCCGGCTTGAGCTCTGCCTCTTGAGCAGGCACAGGCAGCATGGGAGCTGCAAGAAGTAGGAAAGTGAAAAGATATTTCATCCTTGGCTCTCCTCAGTTTCCACTTGTTCCTCCTCAGAAGTCACCATCCCTGACCCGTCTTTACGGCGCTGACGCAACCTCGGCAATTCCTGATGGGCGAGCGATTTTGCTGGAGCGAATGCCTCCGGGTCCCGGTTCGCCTTCGCTGCCCGCTTTCGTAACACTGCCGCTAGTTGCTTGCTTGCCACTTTGATCCCTCTCACGTAATCGCCCTCTGCCAAATACCCGTGCGCGCGCGACAGCACTTGAAAAAGGTCCTCCTCCCGCAGGAAGGCATCAAGGTGGTAACCGTAAGTGATGGTCGCACTCTTACTGTTGACGTCGACCACCATTAAAATGCCATTTTCGTTGGGCCGCTTTTCGTCAAGGTCGGCAATCGAAGCACGGTTAAGTAACCAAAATGCGTATTGCCTCAGGCTCGTCATTTCTGACAGAGCTGCGAAGTGGACCGCAAAGAACAGCTGAGGAAATTGCTTCTCGAATCGTAGCAAGTGTTTCTCGGCCTTGTCGCGCAGGCGCCGGCGCATGAGACCCGCAACGTCATTCACCCGCTTCATGCGGACTTCGCTAGAACCTAGGATTTCGTCCAATTGAGACAGCTCAAACCCACAATGCGGACAGGCCTCAGGGCCTGCGTGGATTGGCTGAACACATCTAGGACATTTAGGCACGGCTCGCTTGCAGAAAAATTTAGTTATTATGCTTACTGATGCGCAGTGGAACTTCTACCAGAAAAGACTAAAAGATTTCGCCTGAGCCAACCGTCAACCTCGATGTTCTTGCGAATTTCGCCGAGACGCGGCTCTCGATCAACCGGAGGTGAGGTAATGGAAAAGACAAAACAAGCTCCTCCGCTCAAAGACCACGGCGGATCTCACTCAAGAAAGGGGGCTGGTCGGGAAGACAGGATTCGAACCTGCGACATCCGGCTCCCAAAGCCGGCGCTCTACCAAGCTGAGCTACTTCCCGCTTCAGCGGGGCGCAGCCTTAATGAATTTGGAGAACTTGGCAAGCTGCAATTGGAGAAAAATGGAGAAAAAATGAACTTTTCGTCACAAGTCCAACAAGCTCAATGCAACTCGACTCCAAAGAAATCTCTCATCACTTCAAAATACACCTCCCGCTTGAACTCAGGAAGCCAATCGAGTCGAAATTCACTGGGCTCTATCCACTTGAAACTGCGAAATTCCCCTTCCTCACCACCCAACACAAGCTCGGGGCGACTTTCGTTCAGGAGACACTCGAAATAAGTCTGCTCCTGCCCTCTGAACTTCCAGCTCTTCTTGCTAGTGAGGTGCTCAGGAAAGACGTAGCGGTATCCCCCACGGCTGCGATTGACTCGATATAGCCCTTCCGCAAGGCCAATCTCTTCAACCAGCTCCCGTTTCAAGGCGGTTTCGAGATCCTCCCCCTTGTCGACCCCTCCCTGAGGAAACTGCCACGCACCTTTGAAGCGGAGGCGCTCGCAAACGAGGAGCTTACCCTCAGGATCTAACACAAGAGCAGCAACATTGGGGCGAAATCCTTCCATCCCCCTTACTTGCCACCGATTGCTCGACACGACAACCGCAAACAAGAACTAGCTACTCAAAAATCCTAGCTTGCCCTGGAAAGTCGGGATCTTCAGGATACTTTGCAACTTCTGGTTAAATTTGTAGTTTGATCCCAGTAGTAATCCATCTCCACTCACTCATGAAACGTCTCATTCCCATCTCAGTAGCCATCGGGCTCTTATCTTTTGCCTCATTTGCCCAAAACAACGGACAAAACAACGGACAAAACAATGGTCAGAACAACCCTAATCAAGACCAAGACGGGC
>CAXIBU010000078.1:0-12750 GCA_964021555.1 uncultured Verrucomicrobiales bacterium
GGTGAAAGTGGTATTTATGGTCTCATGATGGAATCTCGTTATCATTCATTTTCCAGAGGGATCAATTCCCGCATGCTATTCCCGAAGACCGAGTTTGAGCGGGGGATTCGAATGGGAAGAAAAGCATTTGTCTGCGAGGGCGACTCCTGGTTCGAGAATAAGTCGCGTCTCAAGAGCATCCCGTATGTGCTGCGCACCAACCGCCTTGGAGGCAGGGCTCCTTATACGAATTTGAATTATGCCAGTGGTGGCGACTGGGCCCGAGACGTGGCCGAGAATTTGGATAGGAGCCTCGATGCTCTGAGCAAATACTCGCGACATCAACTTAACTTTGCTCTCAGCGCTGGTGGCAATGATCTCTTGGATCAAGCGAATTTGGAGAGGATCTTGATCGAGAATCCGAGAGGTGATTTTGATGCTATCGATCCTGAGGGTTTTGCCGCATTTGGTCATGAGTTGAGCGATTCAGTCCTTTCGATATTCCGACGGGTGAATGAGACCTCACCGGGAATCCCTATTTTTTGGAACGGTTATGATTATCCCGTAGCTTCAAATATTGGCATACGCTTTTTTCTGTTCCAGCTAGCCGGACCTTGGATCTACCAGCCATTGCACGACAAAGGGTATCACTCGGTCGATGAAAAGCGGGACGTCGTCAGGCAAATTGTCGACGCCTTTTTTTCCCTGCAAGAAGAGATCGTCCTGGAGTTTAGAGACGAGGGGGGGCTCGTCCACCTCGTGGATCTGCGTGGAGTCGTGCAGGACGAGGCGGACTGGGGTGACGAAATCCATCCTTCAAGCCAAGCCATCGTCGAGCTTAGCCGAGCCTACCGGGCTCAAGTCGACGAATTCGCCCGCTATCCGGTGGCCTGAAAGTTGGCCTGTTTGGGGGAGGCGCAAACAAGATCGATGAGGGAGAAGTGAGAATGTTTAAATAATATTTTACATCGTATTTACCAATCTGCTAGGATCTGTATGACTAAATTGGTAATATGAAAACGCACGGTTCTCACAACGATCAGCGGTTTCCTTTGCTCGATAGGCAGGGGTTCGCGATCATTGTGTGCCTAGTCGTGATGTCCCTCCTGATACTTCTCGCGACGGCACTTCTAATGCTCAGTCGAAGTAGTGCTAGGGTCTCGGCGGCAAAGGATCCGCAGGACATCGCAAGGGCAAATGCCCGCATGGCCCTGAATTTGGCGCTTTCTGAGCTCCAGCTCGAGCTCGGTGATGATCGACGAGCGACCGCTCCTGGATCTCAGTGGGAATCGGCCAGTCACCCTCGCTTGGTTGCCGTCTATGACAGTCGTAGTATGGAGGAAGAGCTTTCTAATCGGCTGCCGAGTGATTATTACAAACGGGGCAGTAAATTTCGAAAGTGGCTCGTGTCGCATCCTGATCCAAGTGCTCTTGGTAATGAGAATTTCATCACGACTGCCAACTTCCCTGATCCAGTGACTTTGTGGGAGAGGCGCAATGATCCTGCCGATACCCTCATCGGCTCGAAAATTTTGGTCGAAAATGGAGCCTATGCCTGGGTGATCGAAGACGAGTCATTTAAGGCCCGTTTCGACCCAGCGCCAGTAAGCCGCCTGCCTCAAGATCTTGCTGGAGAAACTATGGCTTTCGCCACGCCGGGCAGTCTCGGGCATCAGATAATCGATGAATTTTCGAATGCGGACTTGGATGACCCTAATCTTCAAAAGCTCATTTCATCCCGCGTTCGCGAGGTTCTTCCCAATGACAGCGGAGATCTCGAAGAATGGTTTTCTCATTTTTCCATTCATTCCGAAGGATTGCTTACCGATCCCAAGTTGGGTGGCCTGAAGAGGGATTTGAATCTACTGTTGGAAATGCCGGAAGATCAGCTCCCGGCGGAATTTCAGCAGAATGTCGGCCTGCAAACCAGGTGGATGGGTAATCGCAACTTCAATGATCAAACGCTTTCTGGTTATGTTCAGGATTCCATGAGCGAGGCTTCGAGTGGTAGTGCCGCTGACCTGGATACGCTCCCGATCACACTTTTACACCGATACTACAGTCATTACAAACTGGGCACCCTACAGAATGGCCTAGTGAATAACGATGGCTCAAGGTCTCGCTTGGTAAATCGGAAGCCAGCTTTGACGCTGCATCAAGCTAGCAACGGATCGATCAATGACCAAGTCTGGCGGGGTTATGGGCACTCGATGAGGCTGGCCCCGGTGATCGCGCGGATCCGAGATGTTGTTTGGGCAACGGCTGTTGATAATGGTGACTCCACCTACACGCTGCAGTTCATCTCCTTTCCAGTCGTTACTTTATGGAATCCCTATAATATCGAAACGACATTTGGGTTCGGATGGATCCAATACAAGGCACACCCGACGGATGCATTGGTAGATTTTCAGGGGCGGGAGTATCGGGTCGGAGTGGGCGGATCCTCGCGAATGAGATTTGGGGGTATGGCAGGTCAACCGGAGGTGACCTTGGCAGCTGGAGAATCAAAGGTGTTTTTCCCCGATTTCGACTCCAGTTCTTATTCTTCGATCAATCTTGTTAATCGTTGGCCATCGAATTTGAGCCAGATTCGACGCTTTGCCTCGGCAAATGCTCCAGTCAGAGGACCTGGGGCAGCCCGAGTGACGCTAGGGCTTGAGCCCGAGAATTCTACAACGAGATACCATGAAAGTCATCGAAACGATGGGTGGCTGTCGAATAGTTACGGTTCTTATCAGACCCATAAGTTTCACAATTGGACTTATGATCTGAGCCAGATCTGGGAGCACATCGATGGAGGCGACGATGCGTTGACGAGTTCTCTGAGAGACTTGGCGCGACGACCTCGCCCCATCGGCATCGTCGATCTTGGATTGAAATCGGCTGACGACGAAGAGCAACCAGGACTTCTCTGGGAATTCGATTTTCCTCACCGAATGAATCCCCACTTACTCTACCCAGCGGGCAATGCTCCTAGTCAGAGCTTGGGATCGAGTGATGTTAAGGGGCTACTCCATGCGTCGACTCAGTTGTATCGATACATCCCGCTGCGCGGAGACACTGATCTATCTGCTTATCTATCGACCGATGAGGATAGCTTGGGCGTTCACGATTATATGGGCTTCTCCCGCACACCATCGACAGGAAGTTCCTATCTGACGATCTGCGAGATGCCCTTGGTGCCCTTGACATCGTTACCTCAGCTTCAACACCTGCCGCTCTTGGACAACAAGTGGACGCACGACGAGCCATTTCCGATTTCTCCGACCTGGACCTTTGCCATCGGGAACTCCAAGGCTCATCCGTGGTTGTCGACCAGTGAGTTGAGTGATTCGCGCAATGTGGTGCTGGCCCACCACACTCGGAAGGAATTCGCTGGGCGCCACCCGATGATTGATCGTCAATCTGTTGCCAATTCGGCGCTGTTCGATTCTTTCTTTTTCTCATCCATTACCCCGCAGATCGCCCCGTGGTTTCGGAGTTTTGGTAATGCGAGGGGCGTGAGAGAAGTCATCACGGAGGCATCCGAAAAGGAGTCCCCCCTTCCGAACCCGTCGTATGTCATCGACAGTCGGCTCAGCGGGGACGAGTTGTATCAACAGCATTTCGGATCTCGCGGGGTGCCTTTGGATGAGGCTTTCGAAAAAATAGCTGCTCATCTCAAAGTCCATGGCGGCTTCAACGTTAACTCGACCTCGGAAAAAGCTTGGAAATTCATTCTCGCCAGCACCTTCAAGAAGGCCGTCGTGACGAACCCCTCGAATCCTCAGGAGGCTGTTGGTTCAAGTGAATCCGATGGGTTTCCGGTATCGCGCTATTCGGTTCCCAATGGACCTTCGATTGACCGTGAGGGCGATCCCTATGTGAATGCCTACAATGGCTACCGAGAACTGAATGAAGACCAGCTGACTGAACTGGCACGTGCAATTGTCCTAGAAGTCAAACAGCGTGGCCCATTCCGATCACTAGCCGAATTTGTCAATCGCAGGCGTGTGGGAGCTCAGGATGATCCGAGGGTTCTCGTAGGCGCGGTAGGAGCTGCTCTTGAGCAGGATTCTGTCTCGATCAATGACGTATATCGAGATGCGGGTGACAGACAGAGTCGTGATCTGCCGCTTACCGACTTTATTACTCCTGAAGCAGTGCGTGGTTCAAGAGCGTCGGGTCTGCCAGGCTTCGTCAATCAGGCAGATATTCTAACACCGATTGCCCCGATTCTGACGACTCGGGGAGATACCTTCAAGATTCGTGCCTATGGCGAGGCCCGAGACTCCAGTGGGAATGTTGTTGCAAGGGCCTACTGTGAAGCGGTCGTTCAGCGGACTATCGATTTTGTGGATCCCGTTGATCAAGCTTCGACTCCAGTAGCCGATCTAAATTCACCAGCAAATGCGCGGCTCGGGCGGCGTTTCGAAATTCGGTCCTTCCGTTGGCTCAAAGAAGATGAAATTGCCCAATAGTCCGATGAATCAGGTTCTCCGTTTCCTAGTCACTATTGCATGTGGCCTGCTTTTGGTTTCCGGTGCCAAGGCACAAGCGCCCGAAGAGGGAAAGGAGAAGGTTGATAGAGCCCAACTTCGATTTGCCTCGGTCATGCCGCTTAAGCGCGAACTCCTCTTCCTGGTGGGACAGGGGATGACCGAGAAGCTGAAGATTACTTCCCGTGGCCTGTCAGCGCGAATTGAGGTCAAACGCGGCGCTACCTATCATCTTTGCTCAAGGGCGCCAGAAGAAGCGACACCAGAGGCTCTAAAAGCGGTCTCGCTGGCTTCATTCGAGATTGGGGCGAGCTCATTCGAAGCGATTCTGTTGATCCTCGGCGAAGGTGAAGAGTCTGCCAATGTCGCATTGATCGATGCCTCTCGGGATCGGTTCCCTTGGGGGTCGCGATTAGTCATTAATTCGTATTCCTCCGCTGTGAAGTTTCATGTCGCTGGGAAGTCAACCGTAGTCAAAGCGAAGGAGCTTAAGTTGCTACCGATCCCCAAAGCGGATTTGGGGGACTTCATCCTCGTGAAGGGGTTCTACAACAAGCAGGGAAGAGAGCGGAAATTCCTCTCATCGCGCTGGATCCACGATCTCAACTCCAGGTCGCTCATCTTTGTCTACCAGCGGGGAAGCTCCTCGGCCCCTGTTTTCCACGGGATAGAAGATACTCGCCAACCGAAAGAGATTGAGCAGTAGATGGGTCGGCTTCCTTTGTTAGCGAGATTGCAGATATTGCAGGGCATAAAAATGCCCGGCCATCTCTGACGACCGGGCATTCGAGTAGAATTGCTTAATCTTACTTCAATCGCTTAGTGACGGCGGCGGGCAAGAAGAGCCAAACCGGCAAGACCGACGAGAACCGAGCTGGATGGCTCAGGGACGGCTAATGCAGAATTTGCGCCTGGGGCACCGCTGAAATCCAGAATCGTTGGATCACTGGCGAATGAGGTGCCGTTGACGAAGATCTGTCCACCTTGTTCGGTAAACTCTCCAACAGAAGCCATGGTCAGAACCGCACCAGGAGTGAGGTTCAAGGCAGCAACTCCAGGGAGTGGATCACCACCACCAAGGAGGTTGATTGAGCTGGTCGCATCAACATTAATGACCTGACGTGCGTAGAAGATGTTGAGATTACCACCATTGAGGATGCTGATGACATCACCTTGAATTCCATCGTTGCCTGCCGTGTCGAGACTGACGCCATCGATCTCGATGCTATTGCCAGCTGAGACGCCCCAGCTTGGCTGAGCCGCCTGTTCACCGATGATCGGATTGGTTCCGACATTGCTGAACGAGATGGAACTGTTGAGGGTAGAATCGTTGATTCCCGCGATCGTTGCGACGCCGTTGTCAGCATTGGTGAAATCCCAGTTACCGTCGTTAGTGAGATCGGCATCGACAGCGCCGGTCCAGACGATGGCAGCTTGGGAGCTTGCGAGAGTCGCCGCGAGTGCGAGACTGAGTGTTGCTAGTTTTTTCATTGTTGGGTTTTGTCTTATCTGAAGTAGGAGCCCCGTTAACCAGGGCTAGACATCTTGAAAGGACATCTTCGGGTGAGATGTTAACAAAAAATCAAAAATTAGGGAGAAAATGCCTTAGATTGATTTTTCTCGCGGGCTTTGTTGTGAAGCTTCCGAATTTCCGAGTGAGGTAGAACTCCGGAATCAATGCGCAGCTCATCGATGGTGCCGACGAAGTTCTTGCCAATCAGCAGGGGAACAGCATCGCTGTCTTGGGTAATCGTATTAATACGATTGGACTTGAAGGCGGAGATGGCCTCGGGGTTTCCATCGACGTAGAGTTTGATGGAATCGGGGCTGCCGTAGCCTGAACCGTCATAGACCGAGGCGATATGATGCCACTTACCATCGCGTAGATCGGTGGTGCCGATGACGTAACCGAAGCCAAATTCGGTGCGCAAAGCGCCGCGCTGGCCATTTTCGTTCTGCGTATCCGGGTTGAGAACGACACGCCATTTGGCACTGTTCTTCTGAGGGATACCCCATTTCACAATAGATCCGATTGGTTGATGCATGGGACATTTGATCCAACAGGAGACCGTTCTGGGCCGGTCGGCCTGGGTCCCTTCCCAGTTGGTGCGAAGGTAGGCACCCCCCTTGGAGAACCGGTAAGCCGTGCCCACTTTAGCTTGGCGGATTGACAAGTCTCCTCCATCAATTCGAGTGGTTACCGAATTTGCAAGCTCGGGCAGCCCCTCAACCTTTAGAGGAGAAGGTGTATCGAACGACCAATGCAGAAAGGGCAGCGCATCAGGCAGACTGGTTGGGAAAAGCTCAGGGCTGAATGCGGAAGGGCTCAATTTGGCCTCAGGTCCGAATTCTAGTGAATTTCCTTCGGTCAACTCGATCGGGGAAGACGGTGAACGCTTGGTGCTAACTTCGACGAGACCTTCAAGGACATGCACCTGGTCCGGCACTCGGCGCGGCCCCCGATCGGCAATGACTCCGAAATGCGTGCCGATGTCTTTAACCAAAATGTCTTCGGTGCTGACGGTGAATCCAGAGGCTTCGGGAGGAACTTGAAAGTCGGCGCGGCCTTCTAGCAGTTCCAAATGATCGGGAGCTTGGAGAAAAACTTCAGCTGGTGCCTGGATCAGGGAAATCACCCCTGAGGGGAGCTTTAGTTCGAGGGTGCCCTGCACGAGCGTCAGCTTGCCTCCTACGGGTAAAGGTTCAGCAACTGCTTCCTCGGTAGGATTGGCCGGCGGAGATGTCGAATAGATCGTTCCTGGGCTGGTTCTGATATTGCTGATTTCTGGGAGATCAGCTTGTTTGAAGTGATTGAGAAAGATGCCGACTAAGGAAAAAATAATGACAGCGGCAACTGCTGCGATTTTTACCACCTTGAGTTTTTGCCGACTCAGGATATTGCCGATGGGTATGACGGGGTTGGCGCCAGGTGCATACGGTTCTGACTCTTCGCTCAGCAGTGAATGCAGTTCTGCAAGTTCAAGGTAGCGGCGGCGTGCGGCGGGGTCCGCACGGAGATTGTCTTCTAAGATCTTCTGATCATCAGCGGAAAGATCACCCTCAAGGGCACCGTGAATCAGCAGATCTAGTTGTGGTGAATTGTTTAGAGAATTCAAATTTCAGAAGTCCCGGTTTCGAGTTTTCGGCTGATGCAGTCGTGCAAGACTGAGCGCAGTCGATTCAAGATGACGCGGAGCGATGCTGCAGAGCGGCCATCTGTTTTGGCGTATTCTGCCAGTGATGCTTTGCTGTGATATCGGGCGTGGATTAGCTCCCGGTCCCTAGCTTTGAGAAGGGCAAGGCAGCTCCTGAGCGCGATCCTTTTTTCCTCAATCAAGCCGGGAGATCGATCAAAGGGCTCCATGGCGAGAAACTCTGATACATCATCTGAGAGAATGAATTTCCGTTGTTTCTTGAGAGTTTTGCGGTGCTCGAGGGCTCGATATCGTGCGATGGTGATGGCCCAGGCTTGGAAATTGGTTCCCATGGCGAAAGACTCCCTGCGTTCCCAAAGCGCAATGTTGGTGTTCTGCAAGACGTCCCGAACATCGTCCTGAGGGATCATAGAATGCAGAAAAGATCTCAAAGCCGATTGATGATCAGTCAGTAATGAGATGAATTCTGTGAAATCAGCTGTGGTATGATTCGATTTCCGCTTCATTTACAATGTCCTAGTCTATTAGGAACCATATGGAGCAGATGTTAACAAAATAACTCCAAGGATGATTCTCATATTCTTGAGATCAGCGGAAATCCTCATGGGCGGTATCCCGTTTTCGCTCAATTCTGCTCTTGGAATGCTTCGAGGTAGTTCAATATCTCTTTAGTTTGATCGTCGATCGCTTGGCGTCGCTGCAGCTCTTTTAAGACAGAAATTGCGGCGGCAGTGTGCTTTCGAACTTCACCGGAAAATGCTTCGCCTCGCTCGTTCAGGAGCAGGTGTAGGAGGAAATGCGGACCGAGCTTTTGCTTGAGCTCTTCAACGGAAGGGTTCTCACCTATCCACCTGTCGTTGAGGGTGGCCGCTTGCTGGAAAACTTTGATGGCCTTATCTGGCTGATCGCGCTGCATCAGAACATCGGCCAAGGCGGAAAGTGAAAAGGCGCGATCGATCCAATTCTGGCGTGAAGGGGATGCCGCGATATTTTGATCGATCACTACGAGTTGTCGCCTGGTGAGGGACTCGGCTTCTTGTAGCCGCTTCAATCGGAGGTGGAGCATGGCGGAATTCCGGAGTGAGCGAAGCAGAGCAAGGCGCCGCTCAGGGGTGTCGACCCGCCTTTGAAGCTGCTCGAAGGTCTGGTTGGCCAGTTTCATGAGTCGGACCGCTTCCTCGACTTGTTCTGTTTGCTCGTGATAGTCAGCGCTCAGCTCAAGAGCAGCGGCATAAGTGTGCTCGTCCTCAATCGCTCCGGATTTCAACGAAACTTGTAGGGTCAGTTCACTCTGCTTTTCGATATGGCTTTTCGCATCAGAGAGCTTGCCTTGCTTCAAAAGCAGTCTGCCCAGTTTCTGGTGGGCGACAGCTAGTGATTTCTGAGCCTCGGTATTTTCCTGCCCTGCGTAGGTTTCCTGGCTGGTTTTCAGGCTTTTCCTGGCAAACTCGAGCGCCTTTTCCATGTCGTCCATGCGATCCGCAAATTCGCTGATCCATTGATAGGCAACCGCCAGGTTCTGTCTGGTGCTCTTGCTCGAAAACTCGGCGTCGACTCGTTCGGCGAGCTTGAGGTTTTGCTCGAATTGGTGGGACGCTTCTTCGAACTTGCTCAGGCGCATCAAGAAGTCGCCATACTGGGCATGGGCGCGCGATAGGGCTAGCTGGTTTTCCATGGTATCGACCTCGGTGACCAACTTGGTAGTGAGATCGAGAAAGTCTCCGTAGTGCTCGCTGGCTTCTGGAATGTCGCCTGCCTGGTCGTGACAAACGGCGAGCCACTGGTGGGCAATGGCTGAGGCATCTAGTTCAGATCGACTTTGTTCTTCGATGGGCTTGTTTGAGACCAGTTCCAGATTGACGCGAAAGGCGGCCAGTGCTCGTGGTAAATGCCCTAGCTTGAGCTCGATCCGGCCGAGCTTCTGACACGCGATTGAAAAAGAGCGCCGGGCCTGCTCGGTGTTAAGTTTCAGATACAGGCTCTTTTGCAGTTCGAAATACTCCTTGTAGAGATCGTAGGAGGCATAGACGCCTTCGAGGTCAAACTTCGCATTGGCGACCCATTGCAGACTCACGGCGAGGACGCGTAGATGCTCGTCGCTCGCTTCCCGCTCGACCAATTGCCGAGATAGATTCTCGGCTTCGGTGAACGAGTCTAGAGCCGCTGGGTAACCCTTGGTCTGGCGGAGGATGTCTCCCTGATTATTAAGTGCGAAGATTAGTGACTTCAATCGATCGTTTGAACTGGGTTCTTCAAGCAATCGAGCACGGTCGATCTGGACCGCCTCGCTGACCAGGGCGATGGCTTCCTCGCTGCGGCCGAGCCGAATCAGGTTTCCGGCGGATGAATTTAAAGTCGATGCTTTCTCTCGTTCACGTGAGGAGATCAGCTCTTCTTCGGGCGGAAAGGTCTCCCAGTAGTCCCGTGCGGTTTTCATGACTCGCTCGAGCAGGGGAGTCATGCCGACTTCTTCCAGCTCGTCCCGAAGATCGTAGATCATCGTGTTGATGACCTGATCTGCGGCCTTGCGAGCGGTCTCGGATTTGATCAATGCTTTTCGTTCGGCATTTGCAGCCGCGATCGCAATGGCTTCCTGTTCCTTCGCCCGTTTGAAACCGATGATGGAACTGATCGTAAGGCCGCTTAGGACCACAATGAGCGATAGGCCCGCGGTCGACCAAATGATCCGCTTGCGGCGCTGCGCTCGCTCATGGCGGCGGTATAGCGCATCGAATGGGATGCCTGTGATCCCAGAGAATACCTTGAGAAATCCGCGCTCCTTCCCGTCGGCCTCCTTCCGAAGGTCTCCAGCTAGCGGTTCGTGCGGGTAGCGCAGGGCGGGAGGGAAACTTTCGAGCCCGTCATCCAGCGCGTCGTTTGAAGAAGCATTCGGTTCGCCATCGAGAATCAGGGCCAGGACCCGATCTGCGCCATGAAGCTTCCGAAAGTCCTCGATCTCCATATCGACCCATTTGGACCTGGCCGAATTTGGGGAACAGAGGACGACCAAAAACCGTGATTGCTCAAGAGCCTCCTTCAGCGCGGGGCCCAAGTTGGAGGCCCCCGACAGCTCGTCCCGATCGCGAAAGACAGGGCGCAGGTATTGTGGTAGCTCCTTGTCTCCCTGGGGGCGGTAATCCGCAGGGATCAGGTAGCTCTCCAGGCGACGTCGCAACCATTTTGCGACGCGTTTATCTGCCGAAGAATAGGAGATAAATGCCCAGTATTTTCGCTCACTTTCGTCCGCCATCGCCTGGCATTAGAAAAGAAAGTCGGAGCCGAGTCAATAGACAGGAACAAGCGCCTCAGGCGACTTGTCGACGCCGTCTGGCGGCGAGGCCAGTGGCACCAAGGGCAAGGAGTGCGAGGCTGCTCGGTTCTGGGATCTGCGTCGCTTCGGCGAAGTTTGAGCCAACGACTTGAGCGGTGGTTGGTGCTGGGCCTTGAAGGTTTTCGTCGTCGAAGACTACGCGATTGATCCTGACGCGTGCTATGTTCGAGGCACCCAAGGCATCGACTTCGACAAAGGCATTGATGTTGGCACCATATCTGGCATCGGTGAATGTGATGGCAAATCCACCGGTAACCGCACCGACACCTGGTCCGCCTCTAACCGTTCCGTTGGGAACGGAAGCTGAAGAGATGAATGCGATGCCACTGTAAGAGGCACTAGCGGCATAACCGTCGAGCCTGACTCGAGCAATGTGATTTGTGTAGGTCGTCGTAAAGCCTGACCCAAAAGTAGAGGTGCTAGTGAAAGTTCGCCCGACCGCATTGGCGATGCTGATGTCGTCGATTCCGTCGCCCGTGAGGTCGGCAGAGAGTTGGTTGCCCATGGTGGAGGTAATCTGATTACCTGTAATAGTGATCTGAACAAGAGCTGCGTTAGCGACTCCAGAAGAGGCTAGGGATGCGAGGGCTAACGACGTCTTTTTCATGCGGTGGAGATTAAGGCCGTTGCTGGTTAGGCGTCAACTTTATTGATTTAAACGGGATCAGGTGTCGCTAGCTAAGCAGCCAGTCGGCCACACCCTGCACGTTGGGAAATTCGGGGATCCAAGCGAGGTCATCTGGCAGGTCAGTGGTGAATTCGCAGCGCAAGCGCACGGGGTGGGCTCCTGATTCAATTGCAGCGTGCTGATTGTAAATGCGGTCATCGACGAGGATGGTCTCCTCGGGCTTGAGATCGAATTTCTCATAACACGCGCGCAAGCTGTCGGCCTTAGCAGTGTCGTGCAGGAACTCGCCATGCTTCACACATTCGATGGTCAGAAAGTCAGTCACGGGAGCGAGGATGTCATTGAGGTAGGCGACCTTCGTTTCGACATCGAAAGTGGCCGACATGGTGAACTGACGGTAGCCGGCCTCGTTGAGCCGTTTCAGCGTTTCAATGACACCAGGATAGAGCGGGCGATTGCGAAAGAAGCTCTGGTCAGCACAGAAATCACGATCCATTTCAGTGCCCAGTTCAGGGTGGGTCTTCAGCTCCAGCGCACCATATTCGGGAATGATCGGCAAGACCTCCGGCAGCTGCTCCCATGTCAGCCCCGCGTATCGGTCACGGTAGTTCGGATGCTGCGTCAGAAAGTGATAGTAGGCGTAATTAAGATCCGCAAGAACGCCGTCGACGTCCCAGAAGATGTTTTTGATTTGAGAAACTTGCATGAGGTGAACTGCGCTGGGACGAGCATAGTGAAGCCGTCTCTCAGAGCGATTCCTTTTTTTGCTGAGTTGGAACCACGAAAGATGTGATGTTAGGGATTGGTTATTGGTTACTAGTTATTGGGCGGTATTAGCAGCGCTGGTGCGCTGGGGTGGCGGGAGGACCGCGAATCTGCGTGGGGCCAAAGGGAGCGCGGGTATCCTACCCGGTTGTTTCATCTGGCTGGGTTGGTGGAGCTAGAGAGGGGGTGGTTTCCAATGCCACAAATCCTTGAATTGCAGGGCCAGCTCTATCCTCCGCTGAATGGAAACCACGAAATACACAAAATACACGAAAATGGGGGAACTGGTGATTGGTTATTTGTTACTAGTTATTGGGGTGTATTAGCAGCGCTGGTGCGCTGGATAAGAGGGAGGAACACGAACTTCGAAGTGCTGGAGGGAGCGCGGGTATTCTACCCGCATGTTTCATCTGG
>CAXIBU010000079.1:0-12688 GCA_964021555.1 uncultured Verrucomicrobiales bacterium
GCCTTCGGGATGACCTCCTACACGGCTGGCCCCTTGTTGGGGATTGTGGTGTTGGCGCTGCTCGGGCGGGGGAGTAAACGGGGGATTTTGGTTGGTTCAGCCCTGTCGCTGGTCCTGACCCTCTTCATTCGCTCCGACGTCTGGCCTCTGCTTAACCAGCTTGATGTGTTCAATGGCTGGCTCTACCCGGCTCTCGAAGTCCTTCCGACTTATTGGGTTGGGATGGAGGGAGAGCTTAAAACGAGCTTCTTCTCAGGCTGGATGTGGCCCATCGCGGCGATCCTAACATTCGCCTTTGGCTGGTTCTGGCCGAGTCAAAATCGTGCAAATGATTGAGAGATAGAATCCTAGGGAAGACGGTGCGAATTTCGCTGCGAAAATAGTCAACAAAAGTTGAGTAATCGGGCCGTCAATTCTAAAAAAAAGTGCTCCCGTGGAACTCCCGAGGAATCTTACTTTTTCGACACAAAAAAAATTCGGCTAAACTTTTTGGCTGAGCTGTGGGGCAAATTGAATCTAAGTTCTCACTCCCCGACCGATAAGTCCTATTGCCCATGTCACAATGGAAAGGCGCTTTTCGGTTAAGGCTTTCAGCCCCCTGATTTTAACCACCTTTCCTATCTCAACGACCATGCCCACATCCCTCGATCACATCTGGAGCGAACTTTCTGAAACCTTGAAAACCAAGGTGAGCAAAGACACTTTTGATCGTTGGTTTGGAGGATTGGTTCTGTGTAACTTAAGTGACACTTCTTTGACCCTCGCGGCGCCGAATGAGATCCATCAATTGTGGATCGAGACGAATTACCTGCCAGTGCTGCAGGAGCTCATTTCGGAGCGTTTCGAGGGGGCGCGGACTTTGAAAATCGTGGTCAGCGATGAGAATGGCGAGGCACCCAGTGAGGAAGAGGAAGCCGCCGTCGAAGTGGTTAAACCAAAGCCGACGCCGAGTGCCCAGATCAATGGCACTGCCAAGCCCACCAAGGCCGACCGCAAGTCCGGCCTGAACCCAACTTACCAGTTCAACAACTTCGTTGTCGGCCCTAACAGTCAGTTTGCCCATGCGGCGAGTCTGGCGGTGGCTGATGCGCCGAGTGTGCGTTACAATCCGCTCTTCATTCATGGTGGGTCGGGTCTCGGCAAGACGCACCTGATGCAGGCCATCGGCAACAAGATTCTCGGAGAACGCGATCGCGCCAGCATCTTGTATCTGACCTGTGAGACCTTCACCAATGAGTTCATCGATGCCATCCAGCGCGGCCAGTTGACCAAATTCAGAGCGAAATACCGCAAGGCAGAGATCTTGCTCATCGATGACGTGCAGTTCCTCGGCGGTAAGGACCGCTCGCAGGAGGAATTTTTCCACACTTTCAACAGCCTCTTCGACGGCCAGAAGCACATCGTAATCACCAGTGATCGCCCCGCCTGCGAAATCTCGCGTCTGGAGCCCCGCTTGGTCTCGCGCTTCGAGTGCGGCCTGACGGTTGAGCTCTCGCCCCCATCGATGGAGACCCGAATCGCCATCCTTCACCAAAAGCGTGACGAATGGGGGGTCAAGATTGATGAAGAGATCATCACGTTTCTCGCGGAGCGGATCAGTCGCAACGTTCGCCGTCTCGAAGGCGCGCTGATGCGGATCGCTTCCTTCGCTTCTCTCTCCGGTGAGCACGTCGGGCTCGATCGCGTGGAAGGTCTGCTGAAGGATATCCTTCGCGAAGAGGCCGCGCGCCAGGTGAGCATCGATGCGATCCAGCGCAAAGTCGCCGAGCATTTTGATATCCGCCTCGCCGACATGACCAGTCGTCGCCGGCCTGCCAATATCGCCTTTCCACGTCAGGTGGCGATGTATATGAGCCGCCGCATGACCAAGTGCTCGCTCGTCGAGATTGGTGATGCCTTTGGCGGGCGTGATCATGGCACGGTGATCCACGCGCATAAAAAAGTGACTCAAGCGATCAATACTGACGACTCCCTGAGGCAAGTCGTCGACCTGCTTAGCTCTTCGCTCCGATAGTTGAGAGGGCTTTCCGGGCTTGGTAAAAATTTACCGTCTCGAAGGGGAATTTTATGCGCTTTGGCTGGTTTCGTGAATTCGAGGCCATTTCGGTAAATCTATGTCTTGCAATGCTCAATGTGAGACGCCATTTCTAGATCAACCATAGCAAGAAACGGTAAATGAAGTTCACCATCACCAAGGAAAAATTTCTCGAAGGTCTGCAGCAGGTCCAGCACGTGGTCAGCTCGCGCACGACTCTTCCTATCCTCTCCAACGTTCTGATCGAGGCCACTGACGGCCAGATTCGGGTCACTACCACGGATCTTGACGTCGGCGTCACCGGTTCGGTCGAGGCAAACGTTGAAAAGCCAGGCAGCACCACCTTGCCGACTCGCCGTTTGGTGAGCATCGTTAAAGAGCTTCCAGCCTCCGAGGTTTCGGTGGAGGTCAGCTCAGGCAACGAGGCAACGATCACTTGTGGTCCTTCAAAGTTCGTCATCCTTGGCCTTGCTGCGGACGAATTTCCTCCGCTGCCGAAGTTCGAGAACGCCCGCGAATTTGAGCTGGACCAAGCGATGCTCCGCGATGGCTTGCGCAAGACTCATTACGCGATCTCCACTGACGAGACACGCTACGTGCTCAACGGCATCTACACATCTTTCCGTGATGGCAAGCTGACCTTGGTTGCGACCGATGGTCGTCGTTTGGCGATGGTTGAGAACGAGATCGAATTTCCTGCTAGCCAAGAATGCGACGTGATCGTCCCGACAAAGGCTGTATCCGAACTGCAGCGCCTGCTCGGCACCGAGGGCAAAGTGATCGTGCGTATCGGTGAGAGCCAGATCGCCTTCGAAGTGGGTGAGAGCCTGCTGGTCAGCAAGCTGATCGAAGGTAACTACCCGAACTACAAGCAGGTCATCCCTGGGCCAGCGCAAGAGCGTGTGACTCTTTCTCGTGAGGACTTCCTCTCTACGGTCAATCGCGTCAGCCTGCTTTCCTCCGATAAGTCGAACTCCGTGAAGATCGCCTTCGGTGAAAATAGCATCGATATCCAAGCGAATTCGCCGGACGTCGGCTCGGCCAATGAGTCCATCCCAGTGATCTACGGTGGCAAGGAATTCGCCATCGCCTTCAATCCTGACTTCTTGATGGCACCGCTTCGCAACCTTCCTGACAGTGAAGTCCACCTCGACCTGATCGATGAAATGAGCCCCGGCGTCTTGCGTGTGGATTCCTCATTCCTCTATGTCCTGATGCCAATGCGCGTCAGCTCCTAGGCTTGGCTTTCGAGTCACCGAATTTTCAAAGGCCTCTTTGCTCTCGGCAGAGGGGCTTTTTTGTTGGGTGGAGAAAGGCGTGCAGGCTTGACCGCGGGGCGGGGGGTATCTACGACTTTCGGCATGCAACCGATCTACGAAGGCAAGGCCAAACGTCTTTTTACTACTGACGACCCAAACGTGCTCCGCATGGAGTATAAAGACGATGCGACCGCGTTTAACGCTGAGAAGAAGGCCAGCTTCGAGAATAAAGGTAAGCTGAACAAGGCGATCACCTTGTTGATGTATCAGATGCTCGAAGATAAGGGCGTGGAAACTCATCTGGTCAGCGATGTGGATGAGATCAATCTGAACGTCAAAGCCGTCGATATCCTCTTGGTCGAGGTGATTGTTCGCAATGTGGCTGCGGGCTCTTTTTGCAAGCGCATGGGCGTCGAAGAAGGTCGCCCTTTTGCCACGCCAATCGTTGAATTTTCCTACAAGTCCGATGAACTCGGTGATCCACTGATCAACGACGACTACGCTCGCGAGCTCGGGTTGGCCACTCCTGAAGAGTGTGCCGAGCTGAAGCGCAAGGCGCTGGTGGTGAACGAAGTCTTGATCGACTTTTTCAAACAGTGCGGGCTCAAGCTGGTCGACTTTAAGATCGAATTTGGTCGCACTCGTGATGCCGATGCCAAGATCGTCCTCGCCGATGAGATCAGCCCGGATACCTGCCGCCTGTGGGATCTTGAGACTGGTAAGAAGATGGATAAAGACCGCTTCCGCCAGGACCTCGGCGATGTCATGGAATCCTACGCTGAAGTCCTCGAACGGATGAAAAATCTTTAAGCATGGGGCGCCGAGGTAAACCCGAGGCCCGTGACAATCGTCACGTGCGCGAGAAGGAGGCACCTGCCCGCAAGGCGCTCACCGAGGGTGACCTCGAGCCCCTGCTAGATGGTAAGGACGCGCCGTTCGTGCTGATCTTGGATTGTGTCCAGGACCCTCATAATCTCGGGGCAATCCTGCGCACCGCCGACGGGGCGGGCGTGGACGCTGTGATCGCGCCCAAGGATAAGTCGGCGGCGATTACCGATACGGTGCGCCGGGTCTCGGTCGGTGCGGCTGATACGGTTCCATTCGTTCAAGTGACGAATTTGGCTCGCACCCTGCGCCGTCTTCAAGAGCGCGGGATCTGGCTGGTGGGCACCTCGGATAAGGGCACTCAGTCGCTCTATCAGACCGATTTTAAGGGGCCAATCGGCGTCGTTATGGGCGGTGAAGGGCCGGGCTTGCGTCGGCTTACCGAAGAAGTCTGCGACTTTTTGGTCGTGCTGCCAATGGCGGGAAGTGTCGATTGTTTGAACGTCTCCGTTGCGACGGGTGTCTGCTTGTATGAGGCTGTTCGTCAGCGCCAGTTGAGTGACTGAGGTCTCCTATTTTTGTCCGCCGTGATCCGAATTTTATCAGACTTACATCTCGGACACGATTCCTGTGTGATTCGCCGTGTCGAGGACTTGGCTCCGTTGTTAGAAGGGATTTCGACTTTACTCATCAACGGCGATGGCTCCGAGCAGTTGGCGCGGCGCTTCATTGATCGCGGGCTGAAAATGCGCAATGAGCTGGTGGCAATTTGCCAAGAAAGGGGGATCGAGCTGATCGAGCACCGGGGCAACCACGATCCGCATGTTCCCGGGCCGCCTTACCGTTGGTTCAGCGAAGGTTCGGTGCTGGTGCACCACGGAGATGCGGTCTACCCGCGGGTCTCGCCATGGAGCCGAGAGGTGTGGCGTCATCGCAAGACGATTGCCAAATTCGTTGAGGCCAATTGGCGCGACGATTTCACTATGGATGAGCGCTTCGACTTTGCCAAAGCGCTGGAGCTGGACGTTCCTCAGATTCCTCATCCCAAGACCAAGAATAAGATCCTCCGCGCGGTCAAGTTGTTGGCATGGCCACCGCATCGGCCGCTCTTAGTTCTCGGAATCTGGGCAAATGCGGGACGTCGGATTTCAGGCTGGGGCATGGAATTTGCGCCAGCGGCGCAGCTCATTATCTGCGGCCACTTTCATCGAACCAATCATCACCGTGCGGGCGACGGGAGGTGGGTGATGATGACTGGTCCCTTTGCTTCTCTGGGGCGCCCGAGCTGCGTCGATCTCGACGAAGCCGAAGGAATGGCGACTTTGCGAGACGTGCAGGAGGACTCCACAGGAAAATGGGCGCCAGCCGAGGCGCGGCTGACACTAAAGAAGTCCCCAGACGGTCAACAATGGCAGGAGCTGCGGGCGGATTCAGCGCTTGATGACTAGAAAGGCCGGATTTTTCTCGTCTTAGGCCACACACACGATTGACCAAAGGGCGTCAATTCGTTTGGATGCGCCGCAGATGCCAAAGGAAAAGAAAGATTCGAAAGACAAAGCCGCCAAGCGTGAAGGTATGCGCAGTGCGTGGCGGTTTTACGGGTATCTTTTCCGCTACAAGAAGATCTTTCTGCCATCTCTGCTGGCGCTTTTTCTGACGGCTGCCCTGTCCTTGGCGTTTCCATTCTTGATGGGAGCTCTGATTGGCGAGGGAAATTCGAACAATACCGGCTGGCTCGCACCAATCCTAGACAGCCGCCACTACACGGTCCTCGCCTTATTCTCGGTTTTAGCCGTGCAAGCGGCAGTCGCCTACTGGCGGATCCGGGGCTTCGTGACTTCTGGCGAACGTGCTCTGGCAGATGCGCGGCACGATCTTTTCCGTCACTTGGTCACCCTTCCTGTGGGGTATTTCAATGAGCACCGTGCCGGCGAACTGAGTAACCGAATTTCTTCCGACCTAGGCATGATCCGCGACATGCTGCTGACCACGGTTCCGCAATTCGTCCGTCATACGGTGATCCTCATCGGTGGTCTGATTGCGATTTTCTTGCTCTCAACCAAGCTCGCTCTCTTTACTCTAGGCGTTCTTCCCGTGGTCATTTTGTTAGTCGCGATCTTCGGGCGAAAAATTCGCGGTCTTTCTCGTGAAGCCCAGGATGAGCTGGCCGCCGCAAACGTCGTGATCGAAGAGACGGTCCAGGGGATTTCGAGCGTCAAGTCCTTCGCCAACGAGGTGTTTGAGATCGAACGGCACAAGAAGTCGCTCGATGGATTTGTCGATTCGACTTTAAAAGCCGGCCGCGCCCGTGCCTTTTTTGTCAGCTTCATCATCTTCGTTCTTTTTGGTGCAATTGCCACCGTTGCTTGGTTTGGCTCGGGCATGGTGGAGTCTGGATCCCTCACTCCAGATGCCTTCTCGACCTTTATCCTTTATGCGATCTTCGTCGGTGCTTCGATGGGTTCACTGCCAGATGTCTTTGGTCAGTTGAGCAAAGGCATCGGCGCGACGCAACGCCTGCGTGAACTGCTGGATGAGCGCCCAGAGCGAATGAATGTTGATGAAAATGAGCCGCTGATCGGTCGCATCGACGTCAAGAACTTGGGTTTTGCTTACCCCAGCCGCCCAGAGTCCACGATTCTCGATGGCATCAACTTTGAAGTCAGGCCTGGGCAGCGCGTTGCCTTTGTTGGTTCCAGTGGCGCAGGAAAGTCGACTTTGTTCCAGCTAATGCAGGGCTTCTATGAGGCAGACCAAGGCGAAATTGCCTACGACGGTCGAGCCATCATGGATCTTCCTCTCAAAGGGCTGCGCCAGCAGATCTCCATCGTGCCACAAGAAGTGCTCTTGTTCGGCGGCTCCATCCTCGACAACATTCGCTATGGTCGACCTGGTGCATCGGAAGATGAAATTCGCGACGCAGCGAGAAAGGCCAACGCCCACGAATTTATCGAAAGCTTCCCTGAAGGCTACGAAACCACCGTTGGTCCTCGTGGGGTTAAGCTCTCTGGAGGCCAGCGTCAGCGCATCGCTATTGCTCGCGCCATCTTGGCAGACCCTCGAATTTTGCTCCTAGACGAGGCCACCAGCGCCCTCGACTCCCAGAGTGAGAAGCTGGTCCAGGAAGCTCTCGAAAGGCTCATGGTCGGGCGAACCACCCTAATCATCGCCCACCGCTTGGCGACCGTTCGCGACTGTGATCAGATCCACGTTCTGCAGAACGGCAAGATCGTCGAGAGTGGCACCCACGAGGGGCTCATGAATGATTCTGAGCTGGGCGTCTACCAGTTGCTGGTGCGCACTCAGATGCTGTGAACTCGGTCTCGGGGGGAGAGAGAGTAGTCCATCGTCAAGAGGGTCATACCCGCAGGGGCGACTCAGGGGCGAGAGCTGACGTGGAGTGACTGCTAGTCTCTTAGCTCGATTGAAGTTCAGGTAGTCCTGATTATCTTCGGTGTTTTCTAAAAATTTACCAATCGAGAAATCCTTTTAGAGTCTGGATTTTCTCAATTTTTGGAAGCCGCGTGAACGGTTCGATGATCTGCTTTGACGCTTTTTTTAGAAAAACTGCTTCGGCGTGGGTATCGAAAAAAAATTGAGATTCAGACTTACGCTATGTGATGGGCTTGGACGGGTTGTCGCACCCTAACGAAAATCCGCTTGGATGCCCAAGATTGAAACGTTTAGGACAATTCACGACTATCCACACCTTATTCACAAACTACTACATGTAGTGTTACGGAATTTTTTAGCCCACAAGATAGGCTAAATTCAAGTTTGACCGACTGTGCCAATTGCCTGCATAGTTCGCAGCCGCTGGGCACGACCTTTTCGGGCTGCCCGCGCGCCGCCTTTCTCTCGCTAGATACCTTTAAACTATCCCAATTTTTCAACCAATCATGGCCACCACTACCATCACTTTAGGAACCAAGACCTTCGAACTCGATGCTGACAAGGCAGAGCAGGCCTTTGCCAGCAAGCGTGTAATCAACGGTAAGGACTCGATGTTCTTCAATATCCTGCCGATTAAATACCAATGGGCCTATGAGCTCTACAAGACCATGAAGGCTAACCATTGGGAGCCAGAGGACATCCCGATGAACAAAGACATCGAGCAATGGCGTTCCGATGAAATTCAGGACGTCGAGCGCTGGATCATCAAGATGGGCATCGGTTACTTTTCAGCTGCGGAAGGGATCGTGGGCGACAACATTCAGCACGTCGTTCGCGAAGTGGTTACCGCTCCTGAGCTGAAATTGGTTCTTGGTCGTCACGCTCACGAAGAGAACATTCACGCCGACTCATTGGTCTACATGATCGCGTCCCTCGGTCTTAACCCGCACGAGTGCGAGGCAATGTTCGAAGACATTCCGACCATCAGTGAGAAGAATGCCTTTGTCGTCAATAACAGCCGCGACATGCGCCGTGACATCGATCTGACCGTCACCTCCAACAAGCAGGATCTTGCCAAGAACATCTTCCTCTTCGGCCAGGTCATGGAGGGGACTCAGTTCTACGGCCTTTTCGGGATGATTTTGAGCCTCTACCGCCAGAATAAGTTCCCGGGCATTGGCCAAATGTTCCGTTACACCTTGCGTGACGAGTCGAACCACATCGAAGTCTTCCGCAACCTTCTGATGGATCTCATCGATGAGAATCCAGATATCTGGACCGAGCAATTCCAAGAGGACCTCCGTCAGACGATGGCAGAAGGAATTCGCCTCGAGAAACAATTCATCCGCGACTGTCTGCCCGTTGACTCCGTAGGACTCAATTCAGCTGAATTTGAGCAATACATTGACTTCATTGCAGACCGTCGTCTGAGCTCATGCGGCCTCGCACCTCTCACTGAGGGTGGCACGAGCAACCCATTCCCTTGGCTTGCTGAGATGATGGACATTAAGAAGGAGCAAAACTTCTTCGAGGGCCGTGTAACGGAATATCAGAAAGCCTCTTCCCTCGCCGACGTCGACGACGACGACCTTTGATCCAAACGCCCGGATCCCTTCCCTGGGACACCTTCGTGCCCCGGTCCCCCTTATGTCTGCCCCCTTTTATTAAACGGAACACTATCACCATATTCTATGTATCGAACGATCTCTCTTGAAGAAGACAATGCGCTCAAGTCCATTGTCACTCGCCCTCGCTCTGAAAAACCGAACTTCGATTGGCGCGAGCACTTTAACTCGAAAAGCGCCAGCATTCCTCAGATTCTCATCACTCAAGGAGAGAAGGAGAGCGAATTTTCGCTTGCGGACGTCGCCGATACCATTGGCGGGGCACTAACTGACCTGTTGCTGGCCCGCCAGGCGGGTGAAGATACCATTTTCAATGATGAAAATCGCAGCTTCGTCTCAGGTGTGGCACAGCGCGTGGCTGATGCTCTGATCGATGAAGTCGAAGAGGGTGGTAAGCTTCGTCTGACCCAATCGGACCTTTACCTCTTGATCGAGAAAGCTCTCATTGAACAGGATGCTCACGACGTAGCAAAATCCTTGGTTTTCAACCGCAGTTTGGCTGACAAGGGAACGATCGAGGTCAGCTCGGTCTCCAGCGAGCCCTTCACGGTCCGTCTGATCCGTCGTTCTGGCAATGTGGTGCCATGGTCCGAAACCAAGATTGAAAATGCCGTCCGCCAGGCCTTCTTGAGCAAGACTCGGGACACCGCAGCTGCTGCTTCCATTGCCCGTGCGGTGACTGAGCGAGTTCGTGACGAGGAGAAAGCTTTCGTTCACATCGAGGAAGTTCAAGACATCGTCCAGGAAGAGCTCATGCGTCAAGGCCACTTCAAGGTCGCCGAGCATTATATTCTCTACCGCGCCCAGCGCGCCGCCTCACGCCGTGCCGAGGTTACCGACCAAGAAGACGATCCACAGCAGGACTCCATGGTGGTCGTTCTGGCTGAAGATGGAACTTCGACTTTCTGGGACGGTATTGAGCTGAAAAAGCGTATCCAATTTGCTTCAATCGGTCTCGACCTGAACCTTTCCGAAGCCGAGATCGAGCGTGAACTGCGCCGTTCCATCGGTGCTGAGATTAGCGAGGCTGGTCTCAAGTCGACAATCATTCTCAACTCCAAGACGCTGATCGAGCATGATGCTGACTTTTCCAAGTTCGCAGGCCGGATCTTGCTCTCCTACATCTATCAAGAAGTTCTCGGCTGGGATATCTTGAAGGACGGCATCGAAGGTCTCAAGCGCTTGCACCGCCGCCAGTTCAAGAGCTACCTCAAGCACGGGGTGAAAATCAAACGCCTCAACCCAGAGCTCATCGATGGCCGCTACGACCTCGATGCCTTGGCTGAAGTGCTCGATCCGACAGCGGATCTCGACTTTGACTTCCTCGGAATTCAAACGCTCTACGATCGCTACCTGATCATCGACAAAACCGGCAGCAAGCAGAAGCGTCTTGAAACGCCCCAGTTCTTCTGGATGCGCGTTTCCATGGGCTTGTTCAAAGAGGAAGAGACCGCTCGTGAAGAGTGGGTCACCCGCCTCTACAATCTCTACAAAGGCCGCCGCTTCTGTTCTTCCACTCCGACATTGTTCAACTCCGGCACCCTGCACAGCCAGCTTTCCAGCTGTTACCTCTACAAAGTGGACGATTCGATCGAATCGATCATGCAGCGCGGAATCGCTGACAATGCCTACCTTTCTAAGTGGGCTGGTGGTCTCGGTGGCTCATGGACGGCCGTTCGCGGCACGGGTGGCTACATCCAGGGCACCAATGGGGAGTCCCAAGGGGTCATCCCTTTCCTCAAGCTCCACAACGATCAGCTGGTGGCAGTCAATCAGGGAGGCAAACGCCGCGGTTCGGGGTGTGCTTACCTCGAGAGCTGGCACAATGACATTGAGGACTTCCTCGAGCTGCGTAAGAACACAGGTGACGAGCGTCGTCGCACGCACGACATGAACACCGCGAATTGGATTCCGGATTTGTTCATGAAGCGCATGGAAAGCCGCCAGGACTGGTCCCTTTTCCGCGCCAACGAAACACCGGATTTGCACGACCTTTACGGCGCCGCTTTCGAGAAGCGCTATGAGGAATACGAGGCCAAAGCCGCTGAAGGCAAGATCTGGTCGAAGAAGCTTCCTGCCATCGACCTCTGGAAGAAGATGCTCAAGATGATCTTCGAAACCGGCCACCCATGGATTACCTTCAAGGATCCTTGCAACGTGCGCTCACCTCAGGATCACGCTGGCGTCATTCACTCCAGCAACCTCTGCACCGAGATCACGCTCAACACTTCCGATGAAGAGACCGCGGTTTGTAACCTTGGTTCCGTGGTGCTCGACAATCACATCTTGCCTGACGGTTCACTCGATCACGAGATGCTCAAGGAAACCATCACCGTGGGTATCCGAGCACTCGATAACGTCATCGACATCAATTTCTACCCGACCAAGTCAGCTAAGACGGCAAACTCACGTCACCGTCCGATTGGGATGGGAGTCATGGGGCTTCAAAATGCCCTCTACAAGCGTGGCCTGGGTTTCGCATCTGATGCGGCAGTTGAGTTCAACGATGAGTTCATGGAAGCCATCGCCTACTACGCTTATGGTGCCTCGAGCGACCTGGCAGCAGAGCGTGGCACCTACTCAAGCTACAGCGGCTCCAAGTGGGATCGTGGCCTTCTTCCCCAGGATACCATCGACCTGCTCGAGAAAGAGCGTGGCACGAAAATCGATGTCCCTCGTGGACAGAAGATGGATTGGTCACCAGTCCGCGAGAAGATCAGCAAACACGGCATGCGTAACTCCAATGTTCTCGCCATCGCGCCAACGGCTACAATCTCCAACATCATGGGCACCACGCCATGCATCGAGCCGAACTACAAAAACCTCTTCGTGAAATCCAACCTCTCGGGCGACTTTATGGTCCTCAACCGCGAGCTGGTCAACGATCTCAAGAAGGAGGGGCTCTGGGGCGCTGAAATGCTCGATCAACTCAAGTATTTCGATGGTGAACTCGACCAAATCAACGAAATCCCTGAGCGTATCAAGGAGAAGCACCGCACGGTCTTCGGCATCCCTCATGAAGCCGTCGTTGATGCCGCAGCTCGTCGTCAGAAGTGGATCGACCAGAGCCAATCGGTCAACCTCTTCCTCGCTGAGGCCAACCTCAAAACGCTCAGCCACATGTATCGCCGCGCTTGGAGCGTCGGTCTGAAAACGACCTACTACCTGCGCACCCTCGGTGCCTCGAATATCGAGAAATCCACCGTCAGCGATCGCAAGGAAAGCCGCGGCATCGCCTCAGGAACCCAAAAGACCTTCACCGCCGCTGAGAAGCAGGCCTGCTCCATCGAAGCCATGATGAATGGCGAAGAGTGCGAAGCCTGCCAGTGAGCCGCGATTGAAAATCAGACCAAGCGAGCTCGCCAGTTTTTGGCGGGCTCGCTTTTCTGCATACAGATACCAAGTCCTATTCCATGAAACTCGAGAAGTTGCTATTTCATTCGTGTCGTATGGGGCGGCGCGAGGCTCGGAGGGTTTTAGGGGAGGGCTTGGTGCTTGTGGATGGGGAGCTTGAGCGAGATCCCTTGAGGAAGGTGGATGAGTTCACTCGG
>CAXIBU010000080.1:0-12609 GCA_964021555.1 uncultured Verrucomicrobiales bacterium
ACCTCCTCTTTGATGGGGATCAGGACTTCACCTGCCTCCTTCATGCAATTGTCGGTATTATCCAAATACACCCTGGACTTCAGAATGAGCTCCGTATCGCATTCTCTCTTGTCCGCATGGTGATTACCCAAAAAGTCACAATGAGTTCCTGGCTTCACCCAAGCCCCCTTGACCAGAATCTCAGGTGAGCCAGTTGCTGAGACAATGATGTCGGCGTGCGCGCAAGTGTTCTCAATGGATTCAGTGACTTCGAATTCGATCTCGGGAAATTCGCCGCGGACCGAGTCAATCACTGCCCCCGCTTTCATCACATCACGGCCCCAGATGGTGACTTTCTTGAGATCTCTCACGCTCGCATGCGCTCTGATCAAGTAGGGAGCCAGGTTCCCAGTTCCGAGAAGAAACAAGTGCTGGGAATCCGGTCGCGAAAGCAAGCGCGAAGCCAGGGCCGACACTCCAGCCGTCCGGTAATAGGTAACCGCCGTGCCATCTACCACCGCCAAAGGAACGCCGTTTTTCCGGCTAAAAAGCAGGATTTTCGCATAAACACTGAGATCGGGAGAAAGGTTCTCCGGAAAATACGTGAATGACTTCAGCGCAATCACCTCATTATTCCAAGCCGGCAGCATGGCAAAGGCATCGTGGCTCTGCTTAGTCTCATCGAGCAGCATCACCTGCCGCTGCGGCATGGTGAAGTCGCCAGCAAAGCTCGTCTCCAGTGAATCGATAAACCCGGGATAATTGAGGGCCTCATGGACCTGCGCAGCTTCCAAAATGATCATGCGCAAACATGCTTAATCCACGGCTAATGGTCAATCTTAGCATCGAGCTCGTTTGTCGCGGGCAGGCCACGGTAGGACCTCATGAAGTAGATCAAGATTCCCAGGATCAAAATCGCTAAAAGGGACCAGAACTCAATCCAGCGCGGAGTCCCGGTTCGTTCAATCGTATGAAGAAACCATTGCCCGACCAGTAGCGAACCAATCACTCCACCAATCCCATTGACACTCGCCAACAGTGACTGGGCTTGCCCTCGCTGGCCAGGTTCTACTCGGCGCTCAAGGAAGATCTGCCCAGTAATCATGTGGAAAGTGTAGGCAATCCCGTGCAAGGACAGGCCAATCATGACCCACACCGAGCTCACTTCATGGACCCCGACCAAGTAAAAGGCGTAGCGCAACAGAGCTGCGATTAAACCCAAACTGATCAAGGTCTTGATCCGTAGCCGCTTCATCAGCGAGACCAAGGTCAGCATCGCAACAATCTCAAGCACCTGCCCCAAGGTCATGGCCCCCGCCACATCGGTCTTACCCAGAGACTCCAGCAGACGCGGGGTGTAGGGGTAGAAGGCGGCCAGGGGCAGAGCCATCATCAAAGTCGTCAGGAAGAAAACCCGCTGGTCTCGATTGGCCAAGAGCGAGAGGGCCTCCAGCCCTAGGATTCGCCGCAGAGACCGTGGTCCCTTCCCCAAGGGCGGAGTCGATGGCAGGCAAAAGGCGTAGCAGCCCAAGCTCAATAAGACCCCAGCGCTGACGTAGCCACTGAGCGGCGATTGATCTGAATGCAGGACATAGCTCGTGGCCAGCCCCGCCACCATCCATCCCACGGTCCCAATCGCTCGAATGATCGGGAAATCGGATTCCTTATTCGGCAGATTTGCAAAGCATATACTGGTCAATAGCGACCAAGTTGGCGTGTAGAGCAGCCAAAAAAAGCTCATCACCAGCACCACCCAGCCCCAGGCGACTTGATGCTCGATTAGATAAAACATCAGCACCAAGAGCCCTGACGCCATGATACATAGCCCACCAAACAAGCGTTCAGCCGGGACTTTGTCATCCGCCAGCGCTCCAAACATGGGAGCGACTAAAGATGATACACCAGCAATCGCCCCTGTGTAAGCAATCAACCACCCCAGTTCAAAGGCACGCAGAAAGACGGGAAAATTGACCGTCCACAGGCCGACCACCGCCGCCTGGAAGAAAAATGCCACCGCCAAGCGAGAGCGGATAGCAAAGGGCGAAAGAGGCATTTGAATGAAAATAAACGATTACCTCCGGACCAAGAGCGCTCATCAGCACCAGACTCGAAATCCAGCGCCGACAAGGTTCCTCTCTCCCTAAAGAACTCGAATTTTTAGAGCTCCAGCGTCTCGTCTTTGAGAACGCCCTTGGGCACTCGCTTGAGTTCAGAGCTGGAGTTGATCACGCTGACGTCGCCTTCGATGACGACACCATTTTCGAACTGAACGGGACCCTGAATTTCAATCGAACTGGCTCCAACCAGAGACGGCTGACCGAGCTGATTAATGCCATCAACCAGCTTGTAGAGAGCCGGATCAAGCGTCACCACAGGTGGCTTGCCGTTGCGGTCGTCCGAAAGGGCCACGTGTCCGTCGGCGCTCTGACAATAGGCATCCGAGCGCAGCGCGAACAGATCACCCGTGGTCTTGACCGGAGCAAAGCGATCCCGCTCGACGCAAATGGCACCGGCCCCAGCGAAGCATTCGATGCCTGCGCCCATGGCGGTTTCGAGTTGGAATACCTTGGTCGAAGAAGGATCCCGTGGATCCACCGTCTTGGTGTTCTTGATCATTGGCAGGGGTAAGCTGCCGCCCTCGGCCTCAAGCACCTTTTTCAGCGCATCCAAACGGATCCACAGGCTATTGGTATTGAAATACCGGTGCCTGCTAATGTCCTGAAACTGATTGAGATCCTCATCCGGGCACTGAGCCACTTCACGCAATAATAGTTGCTGATCGGATTTGCGCAGCGCCAAGTGGCCACCTTTGCGATCGGAGTCCGTGCGCCGGGTTACCTCCATCAGGAAAGGAGAGTTGCTCTCCGCGAAGTAGCGAAGTAGCGCAGGATGTAAGACCGCTCCCAGGTTATCCGAATTTGAGACGAAGGCGTATTTCACCCCTTGGTCTAGGAGCTTATCTAGCCAACCCGAGCCCGCGAGAGCCGCGTAGAGATCACCGTGACCAGGTGGGCACCATTCCAAGTCTTGATTCTCAGGAACTTCAGCCGGCCTGAACGTCGTCGCATCAATCTTGGGAATGCGATTTTGCATCATTTCGACCTCTTCCGCCTCACTAAATCCATGCGCCGCATAGCGCTTGAGATAGTTGAGAGTATCTTCACTAGTGCTGAACGAATTCATCAAGAGAAACTTGATCGAAGCGCCAGTCGTATCGTGCAAATAACGAATCTGCTGCACGATCAAATCAAGGAAAGTCTTATCACCACGAACGGTCAGCAAGGACTTCGCTTTTTGCAGTCCCATCGACGTTCCGAGGCCTCCGTTGAGCTTGATTACCACCGTCTGAGCCAACAGCTCAGGGTCAAATGATTCATTTTTCTCAGCGATTTCCGAAAGCTTCGGCAAGCTCTCAACCGGCGTGATCGAATCCTCCGAGATCAGGCCGGATTCATCACGCAGGAGAGACTCGTAGTTTCGCTGGAACGAGCGAATCGCCGCATCGCTTACGCCACCCTCCGACATCTTGGTTTCAAATTCGGGGAAATGGTTACTGGGGGAAGAATCTTGCTGGGTCATTTCGCAAAAACAATGGGCTCACAATGACCGTTCGTCACGCCAAATTCATTGAGATGGCACGAATTTTGCTTTTGCGGAATCGAGGCTTCGGGTGTTCAATCTCGTTCTCGAAGGGTTCGTCATGCAAAACGCCTCACTGCAACAAAACCAAAGTCTCCAACAGACTCTCTCGCCACAGATGCGACAGAGCCTAAAAATGCTGCAGGCACCTACCACTGAACTTCAGCAACTGCTCTCCCAAGCCATCGAGATCAACCCCGTGCTCGAGCTGGATGCCAGTTTGGAAAGTCTCGACGCCGACAACAACAGCATCGACGAGCGGATCGATGAAGACTGGGACGACGATTGGAGAGAGCAAGCCATCACCGAAAGGCGCAACGTCGGCGACGTGGCTGAGGCTCAGGCCAAGCGCGATTTTTTCTTCGATTCCATCGTTGCCCCGACCACCCTGGCCGAGCATCTCCTGCGCCAGCTCAGCAGCAGCGATGCCACCAAGGAGGTGAAGGACGCCGCAGAGTGCCTGATCGGAAACCTGAACTCTCGAGGTTTTCTCGATGCGCCCCTTACGGATATTGCCATCGAAAGCCACGTCAACATCGATCACCTTGAACGAGCCAAGCACCTGCTCCACCGTTTTGATCCACCAGGAATCGCCGCAATTGACGTCAGGGAGTCTCTCCTGATCCAACTAGAGACTATTGGCATGGCTAGCTCGGTGGAATACGAGATCATCGATGGCTACTTAAGCGAGCTCGCCTCCAATCAATACACCACCATCGGCAAGGCCCTCGGTCTCGATGAGGAAGAGGTGGCAAAAGCGGCGCAACGAATCGCGGAGCTGGATCCCTCCCCCGGCAGCGCCTTTGATGGCACGCAGAATCCCCACATCCAGGCCGACCTCATCGCTAGCCGTGATGAGAACGGCGAGTGGACCATCAGCGCCAACGACGGATTTCTGCCCAAGCTCAGCATCAATCGCGAATACAAAGACCTTCTGGCCAGCCATGGCATCGGCAAGGAAGCTCGAAATTTCCTGCGAGAGAACTTGCGTGATGCCAGAACCATGATCCGTAGCTTAGAGCAACGACAGCATACCCTGCTGATGATTGGTCATGAGATCGCGAAACGTCAGCAAAAGGTCCTCAGCCAAGGACTCACCGCTCTGCAGCCGATGACCATGAATGACGTCGCCCAAGTGCTCGACCTGCACGCCACCACCATCTCGCGAGCAGTCGGTGGCAAATACTTGCGCTGCCCCGCCGGCCTACTCGAGCTCCGCTCCTTCTTCACCAGCGGCTACGAGCGCGCCGATGGCTCGACCATCAGTAATACTAAGGTAAAAGCACGGATCAAAGACCTAGTCGATGCCGAAGACCCGAAGAAACCCCTCTCCGACAACGCCATCGTCAAGATCCTCGCCAAGGAGGACATGAAGCTCGCACGCCGCACCGTCGCCAAATACCGCGAGCAACTCAACATCGCCCCCACCCACCAGCGCCGCCTGCGCTAGTCGAGGCTGTGAATTTGCGAAACTTCCTATAAAAAAAGGCCTCACCCTGACGAGCAGAGCGAGACCTTTTGATTAAGATGGTGTGGCTTTAGAAGTGGATCGCGTGCCCGTCGGCATCGAGAGTCGCTTCGTGGATCGCCTCCGCCAAGGTCGGGTGGGCGTGAATGGTGCCGTGGATCTCGTCCGTGGTGCATTCCATTTCAAGTGCCAGACCCATTTCAGCAATTAGCTCAGTTGCATTGTCACCGATGATGTGTGCGCCGAGTAGCTCGCCGTGTTCCTTACCGAAGATGAGCTTAACGAAGCCCTCTGCATCGCCAGAAGCCTGAGCCTTGCCAATCGCGGCGTAAGGGAATTTGCCGACTTTGTAGTCGACGCCTTCTTCCTTGAGCGCACGCTCGGTCTTACCGACCGATGCCACCTGTGGGTGACAATAGGTGCAGCCAGGGAAATTCCCTACCAAGCGAGGCGCGTAACCCTCAACGAACATGCCTTCAACTGCCTGAACGGCTTCGAAGGAAGCGGTGTGAGCGAGCCATGGAGGCCCGATGATGTCACCTGCCGCGTAAACGTTCTTAATCGAGGTCTGGTAGCGCTCATCCGTTTTGATGTAGCCGCGGTCGCTGAGCTCTGGTTGCTGGCCACTTGGCAGCACTGGCTGAACACCGATGGCAACGAGGCAAACATCCGCATTGATCTCTTTGGTTCCCTTGGCGTTCTCGACGGTGATTGTCACTGACTTCCCGTCCTCGGAAGTGCCGACAACCTTGGTGTCGGTCAGAACTTTGATGCCCTGCTTCTTGAATGACTTGGTCAGCTCTTGGCCGATCTCATCATCTTCCACTGGCAGGAGTGATGGCATCATTTCCACGATGGTGACTTCGGTGCCGAAGGCGGCATAGACGTAGGCAAATTCGACGCCAATCGCACCAGCACCGATGATTACCATCGATTTGGGCTGTTCAGGAAGCGTCATTGCTTCACGAGACCCGATAACGGTCGTGCCATTGAATGGGAAACCTGGAAGATCGCGGGTTTTGCAACCTGTGGTGACCAAAACATTTGCGCCCTCAAGCGTTTGCTTGCCACCGTCTTTGTCAGTCACTTCGACCTTACCCTCCGCAACGATGGAGCCTGCGCCTTTGAAATAGTCGACCTTGTTCTTCTTGAAGAGAAATTCGATCCCGCCCGCCAAACGATCGGAAACCTTGCGGGAACGTCCGATGACTTTCGACCAGTCGTATTCGAGGTTATCGAAGCTCAGTCCGAACTCTTTGCCTTTCTTCGTCAATGTCTGATAGAGCTCAGCATTTTTGAGTAGCGCTTTGGTTGGAATGCAACCCCAGTTGAGACAGGTGCCACCGGCACGGTCCATCTCGACACAGGCAACTTTCTTTCCAAGTTGGGCGGCACGGATGGCGCCGACGTAGCCGGCAGGCCCACCTCCGATAACAATCAAATCATACATGGTGATATAAAACGTTTGGTTTTAGCCCCCAAAAGCGATCCTCCAAGGGCGGGGGCAACCTGTGCCGTGCGCGCCAAAAAGTCAAGGTCACCCGTCATTCTTCGCCAATCGGGCTCATTCTCAGGAAAAATAAAAAAACCACACCTTTTGAAAAAGAGGCTTCATCCACCGCGTTATAAATACCAGCAACTTGGATTAGCTGCCACCTGGTTTTCTAGGGGAGCTCTTCAAAGTCGTGTTTCATAGGTAGGTGGAAAAGTCCGGCTCGCACCTCGCGGCCGGGCTTTTTCATTGCGCTGCTGGCTCACCCAGCCCTGCGTGGACCTCAAGCAGCCTGATCACTTCCGCTACAACTTCCGGCTTTTCAACCATGCTGTGCGGCTCATCAACCACTAGCTCAGTCTCCACATCGTCCAAGTGCGCACTGCTGTAGGGAACGATCCCATCGCCAAGACCGCCGAACAGTGAAAAATCTTTCACCCCGACAATCGAATGGACTTTCACGTTGTCACGAATTTGCATCTTATCCAGTGCCTTGATGAAGGGAGACCTTGGCGACAAAGTATCGAGACCAGTGGGCAAACGATCCAAAGTCTGCATCGGGCGGGAAACTGCAAATTGATTCAAGGTAATCACGTCAAAGGTGTCCTGAACCAAGTCCGCGGGTAGCAAAATGAAACTCGAGAGCAAGTGAATGATGCCCCAATCAGCCATACTGCTGCCACGGTGCGGCGTCGCGATGAATATGACCCTCTTCGGCTCAGGCAGCGGCTCAGCCAAGAGCGAACGACGGATCTTCTCAATCTTGCGTTGCGAGCCTCTTAACTGATCAAGAGGGCGATCAAAGACCACTTCGTAAAGCTCTTTGGAATTCTCGCTTACCGCCGTCCTAGTGACCAGCCCACCCATCGAGTGGCCGACCACCAGCATGTTATCCCAGTTGGAATTGGTGCCGGCAGGGTCCAGCAGTTTGCGATGAATCCGAATTTCATCTCGAAAAGAAGACGCGGAATTTATCCACGGAGTGCCAGTAGGATAAGCAAAATGCCAGATTTGGTAACGATCTCGCAGTGCCTTTCTTGAGCGAAGTTCACTTCCCAAAGGAGCGTAAATACTTGGGCTAGAGGTGAGTCCATGAACGAGCACCAGCGGGATCTTCTCCGGGTCATAATCCTCGGTCAAATAGAGCTGCGGGCGCCGCTTAAGTCCACCAGGGCGGAACATCGCCGCGATACCCTCATCATCGAGAGAACTGACCTCCCAGAAAAGATCCGCGTGTGACGAAAAATCGGCAGCAAGCGCCACACTTCGCCCACCGACCATGGTCACTTCACGCTTCAAGCTATTGATGATCACTAGCTCGGGCTTCTTCTCGCCGCGATAGTTCAGTCTCACCGTCGCCGCATAAGTCCGTCCCGCTAGCTCCATCAAAATGGAACTGTCCGGGTTCTCCACATGAATCGCCACAGGCAGCCCGATACCAGCCCGCACCCGCTTCTGCTCGGTGAATCTAGGCCGAATCCGAGGAGAGGGAAGTAATCTGGCGAATTCCTTAGGCTCGAAGCCTTCCCACTTCAGCACCGCATGCTCTTCTAGAATGGCTCGGCTTAGCTCGCCGGATTTACCCTCAATACCATCGAGCCAGGCCTGCAACAATGCCTGCTCCTCGGCGACCAGTTTCTCGGTCACCTCGCCCTTGGCGTAGCTCACATCGATATCAGCAAGTCGTTTTTCAATCGACTGCCCAGCCTCATACTGACGCACCAATCGCCAATCAGGAGAGCGCACTACCCCACAGGCGCTAAGGCCGAGGCATAATAGCGCGATACAAATTCGAATCGTTCTCTGAGTCACGCACTCCTTCTGGCACAGTGACTTCACTGAGGTCGAGAAGCAAAAAGCTCCGATGACCAAATTGCCATCAGAGCTTTGCATGTGCGAAGCGAGTCACACTACGCTTTAGCGGCCCCGGCGACTGCGATCCGGGACGCGACCATCGTTCAGACTACAGCTATTGCCGTAGCGGCTGCGATTGACCCTGACCGGGCGGTGATAGCCCCGACGGTAAACAGGCCGGCGATAGACCGGGCGCTGGATGATCTGGCGGCGGGGAACGGTGACACGACGGACAACGTAGACTGGGTAACCACATCGATCATACCCAGTGAAAACACGCTGACTATAAATCGGCGTTCCGCAGGACAGATAGCCGCTGACGTAGACGTTTCCATTCTGGTGATAGTGACGAGCCTCGACCTCGCCAGCACCGATTCCGAGGAAGCCGATCAAAGCGACACTTAGAGTTAAAAGAGTTTTCATTTTGTTATTACCTTTCTGTTTGGGTTCACTCTTGTGACGGCTCTCGAGAAGGTTCTATTCACCATAACGGCAAAAAAATACCCCGGCCTTCCTTAAAAAGACCGAGGTAGAGAGTTTGGAAATCCTAACTTACATCATTTCCTCGCGGATCTCGGGATCATTCGCGATCTTTTTATTCTCGGAAATCATTTCCTTGAAAAGGCCTCTGACGCGCTCTTTGAAAAGGGCACCAGTTTCTTCTTCCAAGGGGCCCTTGGCGAGCGCCTCGGTGCAGGCGATGACCGACTTAAAATAAGGCCTTAGTCGCTCATCGATCTTACCTTCGATCTCCTTAAGCTGCTTGGTTGCCTCTTCCCCAGCTTCCTTCATCGTATCATCGAAGCTGAAGTCCTCCTCTTCGCCCTCGCCGGCTTCATACATAAGCGGTGCTAGTATTTCGAAAGCACTCCCAGAACGAACTCGGGTTTCTTGGAAAGCTCCACCAATACTCAAGGTCTTTGGAGCGGTTCCTTTGGCGTATTGCAGCAAATATTTCGCAGAGGCATGATTGGGCATGCGCTTGAGAACCACTTCGAGCTTCTCAATCACCTTGGGGTGCTTAACCACCTCCATGCCGCGCTCCTGGATCACCTCGGCCACCTTATTAAATAGATCCATGGTTTTCTGCACATCCTCCTCACGCTCCACCCGTGCAATCGCCAGAGCTTCATCAAAATTCGTCATGGTGAAGATTTGGATCGCCAAGAGCTGATCCATCTCTCCGAGAACAACCACGTCAGCAACCCCCTTCTCGTTGGCAATCGGCACACCAACTACCCGGCAACCTTTCTTAGTAGCACCGCGGATCTTCGCGGCCACACCGCCAATCGGTTGAACCGAGCCGATTTTGGTGATCGCTCCAGTGCAGGCAAAATCAGGATCCAGCTTCACACCAGTGAACATGGAATCAAGAACCAGGGCGAAGGCCGTTCCGGCGGAAGGTCCGTCCTTAAGTTGATCTTTGTCAGGGAAGCCAAATTCGATTTTATAGCCACTGGGAATCGTGCCATCATCTTCATGGCGCAGTCGCATCAATTTAACGACTTCTTCGATGCTTCCGCGCATCATCGAGCCCACTTTCTGATCAATGCCAATGATCAAGTCATCACCCGCTTCGTCGTCTTTCAGGGCGGTCACATCAATAGTGCTGGCAGCACCAGCATGGTCACCGTTGCTCAAAGTCATGACCACAAGCCCTTTCACCGTGCTCATGCGCAGAGCAAGCTTATCGGCATCGCCCCCGGGCATCGTTACCCACTTTGGTTCAAACTTTTCCTGTTCTTGCCCGCCCATGATGATGCGGCGGATAATGTCCTCGGGATTGTCATTGGCAGGATCGCGCTTGACGATCTTGACCGGGGCCTCAAGCACACCTTTCCAATCCGGCTCGGCCCCTTTTTCTTTTAAAGTCGCGAGCTGCTTGGTGAACGCTTCCTCATCTTCTTGGAAGTCCTTACCAATGTCCGCACAATAGGCAGCGCACTTGAAGCTCTCTTTGCCACCGGCACTGATCAAAGTATCGATCTTTTTGACCAAGCGGCGCACCAAGCGCTCACGATCAACATCCTCACCCGAGACCGATTCCGCATCATTGCGCAACTGTTTGTCGACACGCTCGATCTCCTTCGAACCAGGGTCGAGACGATAACCGATCGCTAGTGCCTTCGCCCTCACTTCAAGGTCGACATCGTCTTCTTCGCCAAAGTCACGTGCGATATTGATCATCAATTTCACCACCGCTGCTCGGTCGAAGCGATCCCACCCAACCGCATCCACATCGAAAATTTCTTTTTCAAAATTCGGCGGGCGGTAGGTTTTCACTTCGTCGTCAGCCGACGTAGTGCCCACGACTAAAAGCCCAGACACTAAAGCCATGAGCCACAAAAAAGGGAGTAGAGGACGTTTCATCGAGGAAAACTTGGACTGCAAAAGTCTCCGATTAAAGAAAAAACCGCTGGTCTCTAGGTAATTATAGCCCCTCCAGCCACTCGATCACATCCCGGCAGATCACTTCATTATTCTTGTCGTAGAAAAGAAGGTGATAGGACTCAGGGTAAAACTTTAGCTTCTTGTCCACTCCTTCTGGAATCTGGTCGAAGAAATCCCTGACAGTCTGTGGATCAGTAAAAACATCGTTACCGCCATGCATCACCAAGGTTGGCACCTTAATCAAAGTCGCATCGTGATTCATTCGCTTAACCTGATCGCCAATGTGCACCAGCAAACGCAGCGTGTGGCGTTCGATGTTCCAATCGTTGTGGACCGCCTGCTCGTCATGCTTGACCCCTTCCACCACCTCGACCTCTTCCCCGCCGGACAAGCTCATCATAGAAATGCGCCACCGGGGAAAAAGACAGGCAACTCCGCGCAGAAAAAACTTCTTCCCCCAGGACAACTTGTCGCCAAAACCCGCAATCGGCGCACTCAGACCGATCGCATCGACTGGCAGCGCTTGCCCCTCAAGTTCACTGACTGTCCGCATCACGATCAAGCTACCCAGGCTCTCTCCGAACCAAACCAATTTTGCCTTTGGGTGCTCCAAACGAACCAAGCGCGTGAAATCCAACAAATCCTGCGTCCAATCCTCGGCGCGTCGGAGATCCCCGCGATCAGGCTCCACAGGATCCCGCCCCATCCCTCGCAAGTCATAAGCATACAGCGCAAAATTCGACTTATTCTCCCCAAGATGTCGCCCCAAAACATGCCAATCATCGGATGCTCCATTAATTCCATGAACTCCGATCACCACCAGATCGGGCTCAGCCCCCTCGTCGTCGAGCCTCGCCCCCCATTGCTGGAAGCCGAATGCCTTGCCATCAGAAGTGGCGAATTTCCCATCATCCGTCAGCTCTACTTTTTCCGGTTCAGGTGCCATGGCCACTTGGATACTGCTGCATCCGCTCAACAATAACAAGCCCAGCAACAGCCCCACGCCAATTCCTCGGCGGAGGCTCAATTGGAAGCCTGAAAGTTCGTAACCCATCCTGGGGACTCTACGAGATACGCCCCTCTCTCGCCAACTCCATATCCATTTTTCTAATCTTTTGTTGAACGAGATCCCGCCAAACTCGTCAGAAAATGCCACAACCACGCCATTCTTATGTCATCCATCATCCGCCTACTGCCCATTCTCATTCTCCTGCTCATCGTTAAGAACAGCCTCGCCCAGAACCTCATCGAGACAGGTGACACACTCAGGGTCGAGCTCAAGGGCGTCCCCGCGGGCGATGTGCAAAAATTCAATGGCCAAGTCCTCGTCGGGGCTAAAGGCACGGTCCGTATCCCCATAGTCAACAAGAACCTAAAGGCGAAAGGGCTCACCCCCGAGCAACTCGCCCGTGCCATCGAGAAGCTATTTATCACCGAAGAAATCTACACAAACCCCACGATCGAGGTCTTTGCCAACCAAGCCCAAGGCGGGCTGAAAGCTCTCTATGTCCACGTTGGCGGCAAAGTCGGCAAAAACGGGCCGGTTCCCTTTCGTGAAGGCATGACCATTGAGCAAGCCATCATGGCCGCCGGCGGCTTCGATATTTTTGGCAGCGAGAGGAACATCCACCTCACCCGCGACGGAAAAACCTACAAAATTGATTTCAAAAAAGGCAATGAGCGCCTCACCCCCCTCAAAATTGGTGACACCATCAACGTGCAGCAGACCAACTGGCGCGGGGAGTAGCTAGGCCATCGGCGAAAATCGACTACTCGACGATGATCG
>CAXIBU010000081.1:0-12367 GCA_964021555.1 uncultured Verrucomicrobiales bacterium
ACCTACGTCGACTTTTGGGACGCTTGGGCTTACTCAAAGGCCATGAATGGGAAACTCCCTGCCGAGGACGAATGGCTTAGCACCATTGAATTTTGCCTCAATCGGCAGATTGCCTCACCACGTTTGGAGACTTTGCGCGAATGGACGTCCACGCGTCAGCGAAAACCATCCTTCCCCATGGGGCCTCAATATCCTAGAGTCCTGAATCAACTAAATGGTGGAGCCCCGACATCCTTTGTAGAAAACCGCAGTCTGAGATCATCCGACCTCGGCTTCCGCCTACTCTTTCCGCCAGAACCGCCATCGCAACCATGATGAAATTCTTACTCGTTCTCGTCTCCAGCCTAATCAGCCTAGTTCCCGCCGCCGCCCAAGTCGAAATACGCCTGGCCGCTGACCGCAATACCTACCTGGAACAGGAAGGGATCGGTCTCAACCTGGTCATCACCAATCGCTCAGGAGCTGACATCGAGCTAAAATCAATCGGCCAACAGAGCTGGTTAGACTTCAAAGTAACCTCGGGCACCGGAGAAATCATCGCTCCAATCAGACGGGAGCTATTCCAAAGAGTTGTCGTTCCGAGGGGGGCTAGCGTCTCAAAACGCGTCCCATTGACCCGTTTTTACTCACTCACTCAGACTGGGAAATATTCGGTCCGGGCCAACGTTAACCTCGGCAACAACACGAGTTTTACTAGCGGGGGCGCGCATTTCACCATCGTCACTGCGCCAGCCTTCTGGTCAAAACGAATTGGCGTGCCGGAAGGCCAGCCAGGCTCGGGAAACATTCGCCTCTACTCTCTCAAGCGTGCTGTCGTCGAGCGAACGAATCGTCTTTTCCTCCAAATTGACGATGAAACGACTGGGCAAACTATAACCGTCATTCAGCTCGGCCAGGCCCTCTCTTCCTCGGATCCTATCCCCCTCATCGACAAAAATCAGACCTTCCACGTCTTGTTCCAGAATACCAGCGTTCTCTACGTTCACACCACCGTCGACATTCACGGGGACTACCAAGGGCACGTCATTTACAAGCGGCTAGGCAGCCGCCCAAGATTGGTGCTCGGACCAGAAGGCAAGGCGGTTGTCGTCGGAGGAGTCATTTTCGATCCTCAAGCCGAGCAACAGGCCAAGGGCCAGATTCGCAAACTCTCTGAACGCCCCTCTTTCCACTACCGTTGATCAACGGTGCAGAGGGTGCCCCGCTTTTGCCGGGGTTATGTGCGGCGGCCGTAGGTAGAAGGCGCTCGGATTCTTCGATGCCTCTCTTTCCTCGTCGCTCAACTTTAGCCAATTTCGGGCCAAGCTAGAGGCGCTAATTTCGATCGATTGGAGATCTTGAACTCGCTCGAGGAGATGCCCTTTGAAACGAGCCAAGGGATCTAGAAGTAGAACAGGCAAGCTCTGGCTCTCTGCTTCAGCCAACCAGGCTAGACTTTCCTCTTCTGACATCAACGTAGCCTCTCGGTCCTGGTGTCCATTGCGCACGGCCAACCTAAAGTATTTCCCTCTGCGCGCATCTCCAAATCCGTAGTAGCAATCCGGCCTTTGCTCCCACGAATGACTTTCCAAAGTCCCTCGTCCATAGACCTCCGCCCCTTTCGCTACCGCCACTCCAACCGCTGCCGCCAGGGCAATTCGGACGCCACTGTAACTGCCTGGTCCGGTGCCGACCAATATCGCCGAAAGCGTCCGATCAGACTTCTGCAACTCTTCCATCGCATCGGCTAGAACAGGAAACAAGTCCACGTTGTTGGTTCTAGAGGCAGAAAATGACCTTTCTAGAAGAATCCGCCCCTCCGAATCCGAAAGACACAAAGAGCCGGAATCGCTTGAAGTATCAATCGTCAACAGCATTTCAGCCAAATCCATGACGAACTCAATACCAGAACTTCGACATTTGACCAGCATTCCACTTGCAAGACACCCAAACAAGGGCTTTCCTAGCCGGACAAATCGCTGGTTCGTAAATTCACGCTTCAGCCAACGCCTCTCAATATCATGACCGAATACGCCAAAGGACTCGAGGGAGTCATCGCCAACGAAAACAAGATCAGCCACGTCAACGGCCTCGACGGGAAACTCTGCTACGCAGGCTACAGCATCGACGACCTTGTCGAGAACTGCACTTACGAAGAAGTGGTCTACCTGCTGCACCGCGGCGATCTTCCTAATGCCGAACAGCTCAAGAGCTTTTCATCTGCTCTTGCTGAAGAACGCGGCCTCCCTACTCAGGTCATTGACTTTCTCAAGACTGCGCCGAAAGACGCCTCTCCTATGGACGTGCTTCGCACCGCAGTTTCCATGCTCGGCCTCTACGACAAAAACGCTTAATCGGTGAACCCGATCACGACAAGCTTGAGCGGTGCGCCATGGCACTTGTTGCCAAGACCGCCACCATCGTTGCCTACTACCATCGTGCCCGCAACGGACAAGACCTCCCGCCTATCCGCACCGACCTCGGTGAAGCAGCGCACTTCCTCTATCTCATTAAGGGTTCAGAGCCCACTGAGAAGGAAGTCCAAACCCTTGACGTTGCATACATCCTCCACGCGGATCACGGCATGAATGCCTCGACATTCTCCTCCCGCGTCACCATCGCGACTCTCTCCGACATCTACTCCGCCATGACTTCCGCCATCGGAACTCTCAAAGGGCCTCTTCACGGTGGTGCCAACGAAGGCGTGATCAAAATGCTCAAAGAAATTGGCGATCTCGATAAAGTCGACGCCTACATCGAAGGCAAGCTTGAGCGTAAAGAGAAAGTCATGGGCATCGGACACCGCGTCTACAAAGTCCTCGACCCGCGTGCCCCTCACCTGCGCAACATGGCAGTCAAGCTCACCAGTGAACTTGGTGAACCCAAGTGGATCCAGATGTCCGAGCGCATCGCCGAGATCATGCTCGAGCGTAAAGGCCTCAATGCCAACGTCGACTTCTACTCCGCCACGGTCTATTACAGCCTTGAAATTCCTACCGACCTCTTCACTCCAATCTTCGCGATTGCCAGAATGTCTGGATGGACTGCTCATGTGCTCGAGCAACTACGCGACAACCGACTCTATCGTCCGCGCTCCCTCTACGTCGGACCGGAATACGGCCGTGCTTTCACGCCGCTCGCTGACCGCTAAGCTGGAGATTTACCCTCATCCTTCTCAAAAAGCCACACTTCTATGAGGTGTGGCTTTTCCTGTTTGACTCAATACGCTCGCCCCAGTATCATAAGGAGGTGTCACAGCTAAATCTTTGGTCTTCAATCGGAGACAATGATTCGCTTGGCATAAAATAAAATAAAATAACCAGCTCTGTTTCAACTACTTGGAGCCGGGCGAAAACAAACAAACACAATGAAAGTATCAGCAAAACGCTACGGCAAGGGTTTCACCCTCGTCGAGCTGCTGGTGGTTATCGCGATTATCGTAGCACTCGCTGCGATTGCAACGCCGATGGCTTTCCAACAGCTCAAAAAAGCCGCCATGACCACTGCCATTAACAACGGCAAACAAATCGGCCAAGCCTTGATCATTTTTGACCAAGACTACGGCAGCTTCCCAGATCAAGCGACAGCTCAACAGATCCCCGGTGCGGGTGGTTCAGCTTCGTCGAATGATCTGCTCCGTCAGCTCGTTCTCGCACGGACGATCGACACGGAGTCTGTGTTCTACGCCAAAATCGGCGGAGGTATCCAGAAAGTCGATAACCAGATTCAGGGCAACCAAGCCATTGGTTCTCGTGAGAATGCATGGGCTTATGTGACGAACCAAGATGGCACTGGTCTATCTTCGGCTTCCAACAGCCAGCTCCCCGTTCTGATGACACCGCTCATCTCTGGTTCAGGATCATCCTACCGTTTCAGTGCTGACCCATTTGCTAACAAAGCAGTGGTCGTCCGCCTAAACAACGCTGCAGAGACTCTCAACATCTTTGATGGTGGTGAAGTCGATGGCTCAGGTTCAAACAACCTGTTCCCGCAGATCTTCGATGCCTCCGGCAACGCGATCTCTTCAGCTCAGACCGTCACGACTATGATGCCTGACGGCATCAACCTTCAGAACTAAACTGAAGAAAAGTCTCTCAAAAGCCACGTCGTTCGCGACGTGGCTTTTTTCTTGCAACTTTTTACGAGCTTGAGGGTTTGCTCTTTTGAACCCATACTGAATTTATGAATCAAGACGAACGCAACGATCCGACTTGGAAACTTCTTGGCAACGCCTCGCAGAAGCTTCCTTCTGGCTCATTCACTCAAGACTTGGTTCGCTCCGTGCGCTTAGAACAAGAAGAGCCACAGCTAAGCCGCTGGCAATTACTGGTTCAGCGCTTGACCACGCCAATCTGGAAGCCAGCGCTCGGCATTGCCACGGCAGCTTGCGCCATTGCCTTTATCGCCAGCCCTTCCCTGCCCGACCCTGTTTCTCCAAACGGACCAGGCCAAGTGGTTGAGCAATCTACCAATGGCGAATTCGAACAAGACTCGTCTATTGTCTCTGTCACAGCTCCACTAGATGAGCTGAGCTATCGCAACGAACTGCTCGCTTCAGCCAGCAGACCATCCGAACTGGATGATGAGGACATGCTGGAGCTCTTGATTCTCTAATCTGGTCCGAAAGTCGAGAATCAGAAGGCACCATCCTCTCCCCCCTTCCTCGCGAAGCTTTACGCGGAAAATCCGCCGTCTGCGGTAATCACGGCCCCGTTGATCCATCGGCCCGGTGCCGAAAATAGGAAAACGACCATTGCGGCAATGTCGTCCGCTTCACCGAGACGTTTGAGTGGAGTCGAGTTAGCGAATTCCTTCTGCCGTTCTTCGGTGCTCTTTCCAAACATGCCGGGAAGTGTCGCTCCGGGGCTTAGACTTGTTACAGAAATCCCTCGGTCTCCAAACTCTTTTGCCGCCCCGCGGGCGAGCACATCGACAGCCGCTTTAGTTGCGGAATAGGGCGTGGTTCCCGGAAGAGGATAATCCCCGAGCATCGATGAGATATTCACGATAGCTCCACCCTCCTTCAATCTTCGCCCGGCCTCCGCCAAGGACAGCACCACTGCACGGAAGTTGATATCGATCAAGAGATCCAACTTCTCCAAATCTGTGTCGGTCAGCATCCCGCTTCCTCCCACCCCGGCGTTATTGACGACAAAGTCGAGTGGACCCAATTCAGATTCAGCTCGGTCGTAAAGCTCGCGGATCTCTTTTGCTTCACGCAAATTCGCACCAATCGCCACCGCTTTAGCACCATTTCCGACCAACTCGGCGACCAATTCATCCGCCTCTTCCTGATGGCTGTTGTAGTGAACCGCCACCGCCGCGCCGGCACTAGCGAGTGCTCTTGCAATAGCCTGCCCGATTCCACCTGAAGCACCTGTTACCAGCGCTGTCTTACCTGAGAGATCGATTGATTGAGTCATGCCTCAAACTAGCGGAAAAAGCGCGAATTTCCACGGAGTTCTCACAAAATCTCACAGCGATGCCCCTAGAGATTCTGCTCGTAACGAATGATTGAGGACGCATAGAAGACTGCCGTCTCGACCCTTAGCACGATATCGCCAAGTGTCACAGGAACGAAGCCTGACTCTATCGCATCCCTCGTTTCCTGATCACTAAAGTCCCCTTCAGGCCCGACCAAAAGGCAAACATCGCCGACTTCAGCCAAAACCTCTCGAATTGACTTCGATCCAGGGGCCAAGGAAGCCATGATTTTAACAGTCTCTGGACCATCCAAGTCAGATAGCCACTGATTCATCGGCACGGGATCGGCCACCGATGGCAGGCGGTCTTGGCCGCACTGCTTGCAGGCTTCCAAAGCGACTTTTTGCCACTTCTGAGCCTTCTTGTTCGCCTCTTTGGCATCGAGCTTCACCACGGTGTGATCAGTCAACAAAGGCTGGATCGAGCTCACTCCCAATTCCACCGCCTTTTGAACGATCAAATCCATCGTTTTCCCCTTGGGAATTGCTACGGCGAGATGAAGCTCCGCCGCTTCCGAGGTGTTCGCGTCAGCTCCAGAATCGTGAAGTTCCAGCTCACATAAGCCACGGCTCACTGAGATCAAATTCGCTTGCCGACGCTGCCCAAGGCCATCGAAGACCTCGATCAAATCTCCCTCACGCTTGCGCAAAACTTGTGCGCAGTGTTTCGCCTCATCCTCGCGCAGAGCTGGCACTGCTAGCGCCCACTCGGCGGGAGGAAGATAGAAGCGAGAAAGGGAATTCATTAATCAGAGATCAAAGAAACGCTTCGCCTTGGAGAAAAAGCTTTCATGGACCGGTGAATTTTTCTGCCCAATCGACTCCGTAAACACACGCAATTTGTCTTCCTGGTCGGAATTCAAATTCGTCGGAACTTCCACGTTCACACTAACGTGAAGGTCGCCCTTGCGTCGCGCGGAAATGTCCATAATCCCGCGATTCCGCACGCGGAAAGTCGTGCCTGGCTGAGTGCCAGCTGGGATCTTGATGGAAGTTTGACCTTCGAGGGTCGGGACCTTCAGCTCACCCCCCATTGCAGCTACGCCAAATGGCAGTGGTGCCTCGCAGAAGAGATCGGGCCCCTCGCGCTCGAAAATATCGTGCTCAGCAATGTGGAGGAAGACATAGAGATCACCAGTTTGGCCACCTCGCACGCCAGCATCCCCATTACCTGAGGAGCGCAAGCGCGTGCCAGTATCCACCCCCGCAGGGATTCGCACCGTGATCTTGGTATCCTTCTGGACACGCCCCTCACCGGAACAAGATCCACAAGGATTTTCAATCACTTCGCCAGCACCATTACAGGTCGGGCACTCGGAGCGTTGAACAAAAATTCCAGCCTGGCGCTGGACCACGCCCGCCCCACGGCAGGTGGAACAGGTCTTGCTGCCACCACCTTTGGATCCAGAGCTTCCGCAAGTGTTGCAATCGACATAACGCTCAATCTCGAGCGTCTTCTCAACGCCGTCGGCAGCCTCTTCCAAACTGATCTCAAGATCATAACGAAGATCGCTCCCGGGCTTGCGACCATCGCGTTGGCGTCCACCTCCACGGCCACCACCGAACAGGTCTTCGAACCCACCCATTCCTCCGAAGACTTGCGAGAAGATATCTCTCGGATCGTGGAAACCACCGCCTCCACCACCGAATGGGTTGCCACCGCCACCGCCTTCAAATGCTTGGTGTCCATAGCGGTCATAGGCCGCACGCTTATCTTCATCACCCAGCACTTCATAGGCTGCCCCGAGCTCCTTGAACTTTTCCTCTGCCGAGGCATCATCCGGGTTTTTGTCCGGGTGAAACTTGATCGCTAATTTGCGATAAGCCTTCTTGATCTCAGCTTGCGTCGCCCCCTTGTCGACGCCAAGCACTTCATAAAAGTCGCGCTTGCTCATTGCCCGTCTCCTCCTTCACTAGCTTCCGGAGCCTTGGCCACAATGACATTTGCCGGGCGGATCAGGCGGTCACCCAGTCGGTAGCCCTTGCGCATCACTTGGAGGATCGTGCCCTCTTCGACTTCAGCATTTTCCTGCTGTGAAAGCGCATCATGTAAGTTCGGGTCAAACATCTGCCCCTCTGCCTGCACCTCTTCAACGTTCTGACTGCTCAGGAAGTCCCCCAGTTGCTTCTGCACCATGGCCATGCCTTGGTAAATCATCGAGCTCTGGTCCTGAGACGCCGCCATCATGCCCATTTCAAAATTATCAATCACTGGCAACAGCTCTTCCAGCAATCGCTGGTTGGCGTAGCGGATCGCATCCATCTTCTCACGTGCCATGCGCTTGCGATAGTTGTCGAGCTCGGCAGCCGCTCGCGTCGCCATGTCCTTCCACTTCAGGACTTCATCTTCCATCCCAAGCTCACGTTCGAGCTCAGCCTCGATCTCTGCATCGGATACATCGCCTTCGGCGGCGGGGTTCGGCGCAGAATCATTCTCAACACTCGGATCAATGGCATCGTCAGGCATCTGGCCTTCAGCCTCCGTCTCGGGTCGTGGGTCGTTATTGCTCATACCGATGACTCATGCCCTCCACTGGCCGAATCGTCAATACTCGGCAGAGTCAAAATACGCTTAAATTCCCCCGATTCTACCGCTTCTCGATCCCGACCAGGGTCATATCGTCAGTCTGGGCCTGTTTGTTGGCAAATTCGAGCACCCGGGACTCAATCAGATCGAGAGCCGAAAGACTCCCCCGCGCCGCACCCTCCTTGAATGCATCGATGGTCTCCTGCTTGCCAAATTCGAAGCCCGATGAATCCTCCGCTTCCGGAATCCCGTCCGTGTAAAGCAATAGGCAGTCCCCCGACTTCATCTCAAACTCGAGCTCTTCAACCGAACGCTCGAACACATCCCCATCATCGATACCCACCGCGAGCCCGCGCGGTTTGAGCTCCTTGACTTCGTTGGTCGACTTCGTGAAGAGCATCGGAGCATCGTGCCCGGCACGGACCAAAGTGACCTTCGAGCTGGATTCATCGATAATCAACATCGCCATGCTGATAAACATGTCCTCACGGATATCGGGAAAGAGCTGGCGATTCACTCGGGCGAGCCATTCCGCAGGCCCGAGATTTTCCGAGGAGGTCGAGCGCAGCACCGAGCGGCACATCGCCATCATGATCCCCGCAGGAACCCCTTTGCCAGAGACATCGGCAATCACAATTGCCATCTTGCCGCCACCGATCGGGATGTAGTCGAAATAATCGCCACTGATCACCCTAGCCGGCAAATTTCTTCCCTCCACGCGGTAGCCATTGAAATCCGGAGCCCTCTCAGGCAGCAAAATTCGCTGAACTTCACTTGCAGCGCGAATTTCCCGGTCCAATTGACGCTTCGCTGCTGCCTCGTGGTGTGCCAGAGCATTTCCCAACGCGAAAGCCGTCTGCTCAGAGATCGACTTAAAAACTTCAAAGTCGTTGTCCGAAAATACGGGCTGACTTTGATGGTTCGCCGCTACCAGCACGCCAATCACCGTCCCGCCGTGACTCAATGGAGCCAGCATCGCGTCCACCGTTCCAGGATTCCCCCCATCTTCGCCCGCCAGGCTCACATCGGAAAAGGCATCTGGGATCCAGATCGGCTCGCCTAAGGTCAATGTCTTACCAAAAAGCCCACCCGTCGCATCCACCCGGGTCAGTCTCAGCACGCTTTTGAGAACTCTGGGGTCCTCCTTAGATTTTTCCAACAAATCATCCGACAGGCCGATCAAGGAAGGGCAATCTTTGGACAGGAAACTCGGGATCAACTGCTTTCGGTCATCATCCAACAAATACAGGGCGCCACCACTAGCCCCCAGAACATCAACCAGACCACGAACGATGACCTGATTCAACCGGTTCGCCGATAGGTCATCCTCAATTGCATGACCGAGCCCACGCAAAAATCCAAACAAGCGCTTCTCTTCATCCTCAATGTCACTGCGCAGCTTCAGCTCATTCAGATAGCGCTCGCGCTGACGCCACACCAAGAAAGTAAAGGAGATCACTACCACCAATACCAAGCCGAATATCACACTTAGGTTCTCAGGATCCATCGGCTACAAGGTAGAAGGGCACATCAAAATTCGGCTTCTAAGAGGATCTTCGGCGTGCCAGATCATTTTCAAACATCTCCACCACCGCCATGAATTTTCCGCGGTTTTCCGGATTCGCCTCGCCGAGAGTCTTATGAGCATCCAGCACGAATTGAGCTTGGTCCTCCTCTTCTAGGTTCTGCGACTCTTGAGCGCGCAGTGAGTCCTCAATTTCGCCCAAGCGATCGATCCAGACAGCGGAGTCCGGATTGATCTCCATCAAGAAATCCAAGCCAAGACCAGTCAAAGAATCCTGCCCCCGCTCATCCGCTCGGGCAATGTGCAGCGCACCATTCTCAATCTTCTGCAGCTTGATCGCTAAGCCTGCCAAGGTCCCCATGAAGGTGGAGTCCATTCCCGTGCAGGCCTGTAAATCGACCACCACCAAAGTCTTTCCAGCCTCGATAAAAAAATCCGCGACTCTTTTGACCAAAGGGCTGTTGACAAAATTGCCCTTTCCTTCGCAGCGAATCCAAACGAACTCGTCGAACTCACCTACCAAAATGGATGTAGAAACGTTCACTAGAAAATATCGCTCAAGCAATCCCCGAGCAACTTATTACGACTAAGCCTAAGTCAGATCTTCGTCGGGGGTCAATCCTACAAGCGAGGAATTTCACTCCCACAGGAATGATTGCTCCGAATCGAGGACTTGCCCGCCCTGTCTCAGCTCGACTTTCCACGCAATGACCGGTCCACGATCCTGATATTCTGGCCCGATAATGGCAAATTCCGAGGTCTGCAACTCGCCACCACTCGCCTGCACGCGCTGCACCACCGAATGCTTTTTCGAGGCCGTCTTTGCCTGCTGGTAGATCAGCACCAGCTCGACTGGTAGCTCCCCGTTCTCAACCGACCAAGAGACCGTGAAATAATTTCCGAGCCGGTCCCGCATCTCGCTCGGACTGATCGCGCCGTGCAAGCGCTTCAGAACTTCCGACCGGACCATCGGGCTCACCCGGTCGGGAAGCCTGACTTCAGAGAGGTAGTAAGGAACCACCCGGTCAATCCCTGGCTCCACTTTGGAACCACATGAGCTCAGTAAAAAGCCGAACAGCACGACCCAGAGCGTATAAAATCCGCGTTTCATTGCCCCCATGCAATTCCCGCAGCCCGCAGATGTCAATGCAGCTTGCCCCAAATCGATCAAATTGCCTCCAGGGCCTCAAGAAATGCGCTCTTCAAAGTCGCGACGTCCTCTAGCCCCACTGAGATCCGGATGAGTTCTCTCGCCACCCCTCGCTCCGCCGCCCAATCCAGCTCCTCATAGTGCGCCAAGAGAGTATAAGGACACACCAAGGTGAAATTCGTCCCCAAACTCGGCCCCTTGCTCAAGCGCAGCGCATCATAGAACCGTGAAGTCTTCGCACGATCCTTGAGCACCATCGACATCAGCCCGCCATAGCCCCCGTTCGGGCGCTTGATCAAATCGTAGGACTCACGACAGGTCGCAAAGGGATACCACACCTCCTCCACCGCTGGATGATCCACCAACAATTGATAAACCTCCATCGCGCTCTCATTGATCACCCCAATCCGTTCGGACAGCCCTTCCAAACGAGATTCGAGCTCGCGAGCATCCCTACTGTAGAGAGGGACCTGAAGCTCCCGCTCTGCCAAGCGCTCACTGAAGAGCTCAAAATACTCGCTGCGCGGATTGACCCACACCTGCCCGGCAATCACGTCACCTGTTCCCGCATGCCATTTGGTCAAGCTACTGGTAACGAGATCGGCATAGGGCCTGACATTGACATTAATCTCAGAGGCAATCGTATCATCAACCACCAGCGGCGTCGCACTCTCACGACAGGCCTCGGAGAGCTCCTGCAAATTCACACATCGGCACAGAGGATTGCTCGGGACCTCGGTAAACACCGCTGCAAATTCACCCTCCCGAATCGCCACTAACTGACGCTCCCACGCTCCTTCCTCGGTCAGATCCGGAAATTCGACTCCCGATCCAAAATTTGCCTGGATATTAAATAAGTCCGTATAAGGAAATTCCAGCTGCAAGGTCGGCTTGCTACGGTGCAAGCCCATGATCGCTCGATGCGCCGCAAAAAGCCCCGCCATCCCACTAGGATACAAATGCAGTTGCGTCGGCACGCTACCCTGTAACTTCGCCAGCGCAAATTTCAGCGATTCCACCGCATCCGTGGAACGGTCCAATTTACCCGCGAGTAAATCCTCAACCATCCGGCTGCTGACAATTTCGCCTGTGTAGCGCCAGTATTCCCGGGCGCGTTGCAATGGCTCTCCATGGGGCACCACAACGAAGTAGAGCCCCTCCCACTGCTCCAATCGACCGGCTTGCCCGGTCAGTCGCTCAACAAAGCGCTGCGCCCTGCCAGCAGCGGCCTTCGATGGAAATGGCAGGCAATCACTTCGATTGAGCCCGATACCATCGCGCGCCTTGGCTCTGAGCTCCTCCACAAGCGGATTAATGAAGAACCGCGGATACCCCGCCTGCATTTTCCCCACAACCGCCTCATCCCCCTCCTCGTAGCCCACGATGCTTGCCCAAGTCGGCAAACAGACCGAGCACGCATGAGCACTATCAGGTAGCGCCTGTCCAAGCTTCTCAGCCTGCCAAGCGGGGTCTTGCATGAGGTCTCTCGATTCAGCCACGTCCGATTGAACTAGCGATGAGCTTTCAATTTGTCCACCACTTCTCGTTCCCTTCTACTGCCAAAATGTGGCATTTCAAGGATTGCCAATCGCGAGCCAATCGCTATCGTCCCGCTCAAGTCACTCGGCAGGTGCTCCACCACCAACCGAACAAATCTTGATAAGGGGCTGTAGCTCAGTGGTTAGAGCAGGGGACTCATAATC
>CAXIBU010000082.1:0-12315 GCA_964021555.1 uncultured Verrucomicrobiales bacterium
CCTCAACCCGAAGGGTTACGAAATCTGGGGTAAGGAACTTGATCAAATCCTGAAGAAACTAGGTTATTAAGCCTTTGTGGATAAACGTATGATACCACTGAGTGAATGAAAAGAGACGAATGCTGGAGCGATTTTAGATCGCGAAGCGCACTCCCCAAAAAGCCCAAACATTCTTATTCGTCTCGTTTAATTTGCTAAGTGGTATTACCCCTCCGTGTGGTAAATCTCAAATCCCCGAGCGAGGTAGTTTCTCAAAGCATTGGGGTGATCATCGGTGCAAGTATGGAGCCAGATTCTCCGGGTGTCTTTGAGCGCCCAAGCAGCCTCAACCGCTTCGGATAAAAGAGCACCGCCGAGACCTTGGCCAACGAATCTGGAGAGTAATCCAAAATAGACGATTTGCACCTCACCTCCGTCTTCAATTTCGAGCTCAAAATACCCTGCCCGCTCTCCATCCACCTTCGCCAGATAGGTGCACACCTCAGGTCGCTTGGCGTAGGCATGCCACTCGGCCTCCGACCACTCCTGCCGGTCCGTCCAATTCCATGTCGCCCCGACTTTTTCATAGAACCAACGGTTAATTTCCGGGCGCGGAAATTCAAGTCCAGCCACCGCCAGCTCCGGCTTCTCCACGCTAGCCCGGTGGGACCGAGGAGACTGCATTTGAAGGTAGGTGATGGCCATACGTGATTGAACACTCTGCCTACCCATTAGCCAAGCTCCACCAAACGGAACCATCGATTGGCCTGTAGGGTCAGATTATGTCGAGGCCATGTGGACGAAAGTGAATGCGTTCGGGAGCTTTCAGACGAGTCCGACTCTGCGACAATCTGCCTCCAGCTGTGGTTTTCCCTCTTCAACTCAAACAAAAATAAAGCCCTTACGACCGAAATCGTAAGGGCTGGAGATGGTGGAGGCGAGGGGAGTCGAACCCCTGTCCTAGACAGCTTAAGTCCAAGCGTCTACATGTGTATCCTTAGGGTTGCATTTAAGAGAAGTCCCGACCCTAAGGCGGCCTGAACTCTCCGAGCATTATTTAGGTTCTCACGACTCGGCCTAAATGCGCGGCTCCGTCGCCAGCCTGATTTTTAAATCGGCCTCTCCCCTATCAGACATCCGGGAGATTGGACCGTTGCTTGTCCTAATTAATTAGGCAGCAAGTGCGAGCTCGTTAGAGTCTGCATTTATTGTTTTGATCGGCTTTTTAGGAGGCCAACCGATCAACCTCCACATGCAACCAGGACATTGGCAGTCTAGTCGAAACCAGGACGCCCCCGTATTGTTCACACATAAAAGAAGCGACCCCATTGGAGCCGCTTGTTCAAGTAAATTCATCGTGTGGCGAGCAAATGATGCTCGGTCCAATCACCAGTCGACGTTGTGACCGCGAGTATCGATGTGGATGAAACCAGAGTAATCACCAACACCACCACGGAAATAACCGCGATTACGCATGCTGCGAGCGACGCGAGCGGCGTGGTAAGGGCTGCAATCGAACTGGATGTCCAGCGCGTTGTTGCGCATGTGATATGAGCGGGACTTACCGCCGACCATCCGATTGTAAGAGGGGCTGCGGTAGACAGATGTGACACCCTTGACGTCCTTGCGAAGGACTTGGCTAAGCTTGTCAGCAACACGCAAAGTGGAGCTGATGTTGCGCCACATGCTCTTAGGTGGGATGATGTTGCGCACTTTTCCACGAACGTTGAAGTGCGGCTTGAGAACGGCCATCGTATCAATGCGACGGAGGCGGAGGTTCTCGATGTAGCGAGCGTAGTCGTAAACTTGACGACCGTGAACCTTCAACCATTCGCGGGGAATACGATTGAAAAGAGAATTTGCCGCTTCCGAACGATCCATGCTCAACATCCACGCTGCAGTAGCGGTGCTCGACATGATCATGAACTTACGACGCCCGAGATTGGACATGGCAAGTTCCTCTGAATTGAATGAGTTGGAGTTAGGTTCGCTTGGCATTGCTAGTCATAAGTAACAGAACTAGCCCCCCTTATGGCCAGAAAAATCTTTCAAGAAAGACAACTTTTCTTAAGTATTTTCACCCAAATTCAACATAAGACACTCACAACAAGCCACTTGCCTTAATTTCGAGATAATGGTTAGCCAGCTCAATCGGGAACTTCTTGGCAGTCGCATCGACACTTGGAATCCCATGATCCTTAAGAACTTGCCTAACAACTCGTCGTTCTTCGATGTAGAGCTGAGCGGCGCCAAAGGTGAGGGCATCGTCACTATTCTCGATGGGGCAATTTAAAATCTCATCAACACTCTCTTCCCGCAGGCTTCCAACACTCACGAGGTGCTTGGTCCGGATCATCCGCAGGGGCTCGACCAACTCGGTCTTATCCTCCCCCCTCAAGTTGGTCATCATGACCACCATGGCTCGCCGCCGTTGCCGTGCCAGCAGGGTTTTAGCAGCTTCCTCATAGTCGCTTGGCTCCGGGCTGGTCTTAAACTGATAGAGGTGATTCAGGATGGTCGACATGGAGTGGCCGCCCTTCACCGGAGCCAACCAACTTTCCTCTCCCCCGAAGCCTAGAATACCCACATGATCCCCCTGCCGGAGCGCCACATACGAGAGCAACAAGATCGCATTTAAGCAGTGATCAAATTGCGTAAATTCACCATCAACCGCCCGCATTCTACGGCCTCTATCGACCATCAAAATTAGGGTTTGATCACGCTGCTCTTGATAATCCTTGGCAATCATCTGGCAGCGCCTGGCGGTTGCCTTCCAATCAATCTGGGACAAGGTATCGCCAACGTGATAATCGCGAAGCTGATGAAATTCACGGCTCAGCCCGACCCGACTTTTCGAAATGATCCCCATCTGTTCGATGTGATTGTCCATGGCCAGGAGCGCGAATTGAATCACCGGCACGTAGTTCGGGTAGACCTTGGAATGGCTTGGCTCGCCAATGATGAACCTTCTTCCCCACAGTCCGAGCCCGGAAGTGATCTGGACCTGGGTCAGCCCAAACTCGACGTCGCCGCGCTCTTGCATCGCTACTTGGTAGCTGACCTTGGTGGTTCGCCCTTCTGCCACTTGTCCTGCCCATGGCATGGCGCGACTAATGCCACTGGGCGGCAGTTCGTCGAATACTTCGATGCCACGCGAGCCGCCGGCGATCGCTTTGATTGCGAGCACGACCTCGGTCTCGACCCCGAGCGCGAAGCGGCCTGGCACCTCTCTCTCGACGGTGACCGGGCACTTCATGGGCATCAGCAGCAGGTCGACCACGACCAGAAAACCCAGGAACAGGCTGATCCACAGCCACGGCTCCGCCAAACCCGCGGTGGGTGAACTAGCAAGAACCCCCAAGAACAGCCAAGCTGCCAAGAGGTAAAGGAGTCGTGATCTAGGGCGCAAGGAGAGCGGTATTTTGAAGATTTAGGCGAAATGCTGACCGCGCGGAGCTTCGACCGTCTGAATGAGCGATTCGAGCACCTCATCGACGGTGTAGCCACTGATCGACATTTCCGGAGCGATCTGAACCCGATGCCTTAGCACTGGCAGCGCACCAGCCTTGACGTCGTCAGGAGTAACAAAGTCGCGACCAGCGAGACAAGCGTAGGCCTTAGCCAGGGTAACGAGGCTAATCGCACCTCGAGTGCCCGCACCGAGGCTGATCCCCTGTGCCTCACGCGTGGCCTTGACCAAGCGCACAGCATAGCTGATGACTTCGTCACCACAGCGACACTCAGCGCAAGCCTTCTGGGCGGCGATGAGGTCCTCCGGTGAGCAGACTTGCTGGACTTTACGCGGATTCAGCCCACTTGCGCCGGCCTTGAGGGCTACCTGTTTCACGATCTGCTCTTCATCAGCCGCCTCGGGATAATCGATTAGGACTTTGACTAAAAAACGATCCAACTGGGCTTCGGGGAGCGGATAGGTCCCCTCCTGTTCAATCGGGTTCTGGGTGGCCAAGGTCATGAAGGGCGGGTCGAGAGTCAGGCGTTCGCCATCAATCGTCACCTGACGCTCTTGCATCACTTCGAGCAGAGCCGCCTGGGTCTTCGCTGGAGCCCGGTTGATCTCATCGGCGAGCAGAAGATTGGCAAATACGGGGCCCTTGCGAATTCGAAATTCGGAGGTCCCCATATCGTAGAGACTGTGCCCGGTGACGTCGGAGGGCATCAGGTCCGGAGTGAACTGGATGCGACTGAAGGTCCCCCCGAAAGAACTCGCCAAGGCTAAGACCAAATGAGTTTTGCCGAGTCCTGGCTTACCCTCGAGTAAAACGTGTCCCCCAGCCAAGAGGCTAGCGAGCACTTCATCCACGACCCGACTTTGGCCGATCAGCACCGATTGAATTTCAGCGCGGATCTTATCGGTGATGTTGCGCAGGGCTGCCGCAGCTTGCCTATCACCAGTTGCTTCCGCAACTTGACCCGCAGCTATGGAATTTTCTATTGTGTTGGCTAGCTCCGGTGCTGGATAGGCTGGCTCAGGCGGAGGGCCTTGGCTCTCGGGTAAATCGGGTGGTTGAGGAACGTCGTTCATGATGGTCTTGAATTAGATCTTGGAGGGGTGGTGGCGTTTGAGCCTTCGAGCTTCTGACTGATCGCCTGGAGCGTTTGCATGTGGGCGGAAAAAAGGTTGGCCTCACTTTCGGCAGAGGTCGCGAGCGCAGCAACAACGCGGTTTTCGCCCATCGATAGCATTTTTGCAATCGCCTCGGACAGCTCCTTGCCTTCCAAGGGCTGCAAGTGAGGCCGCCCCTTTTTAGCCAATCGCCGGGCCCGGTCCTGCGCAGAGCGAATTAGCACTGCTGTTTGCCCTTCTTTGCCGAAAAATCCGCCCGATAGCATCAATTGGAACCGAGTCATCCGGTGGCCCTGTTCATCAATTAATTGCACGGGACCAAAACGACTGCCTGATTTCCAAAGCCAGATCGCGATTATCAAGATAAGCGCCACCAGCACTCGCCAGTATCGCTCCCAAAGCAGCGCCCAGAAAGATCCCGGGCTACCGTAAACGAAAAGGACCTCGCCCCACTCATCGGTTTGCCCGGTCAACTGAAGCAGAAATGCAGCGTGGTCATTATCGGCCAAGTAACGGTTCCTGAGTGGCTGCGCATGGGTCAGCACCGAAATGGTCCCTAGACCGTAGCTCGTGGCCGCAAATGAACCAGCCTCTGGAAGTCTTTCGGCGAGCCGCTGAGGCATTTTCGACACCTTGATTCCCCCAGGCACTTCAAGTTCGAAGGAAACTTTTTCACCACCGTAACCCTTCCAGACAACAGTATCCGTAGAGAGTAGGGAATCACGGACTATGAGGTCCCCAATTTTTGGCTGCTCATCGCTCGATGACTCTTCATCATCAAACGAGAAGGTGTATTCCGACGCTGCACGATCTCCATCCGTGTGAAGAACCAAGCCCACCTCCCTCAGCCGATCGCTGATGGCGGCGTATTCTTCCGAGTCATCTTTAAAGTCTCGATAATTGTATCCCCAGTCATCGTAGCGCTCGCAGCCCTTGATGCAGATCACTAGCGCCCCGCCAGCACGCACCCAACGAGCCACTCGGTCAAAGCTAGCCTTACCCGATAGGGCACTTGCAGGCGCGAACAATAAAGAGGTATCGCGATCCAAATTCGTCGGTAGTTCCTGCTGTGACTTCGCATTTCGGCCTTGAGTCACCAGAAATTCGGTCGCCGCATAAAAGGGATCCAAGCGCGCCCGACCGACGTAGCCGGTCTCGACTGTCCTCGTCTCCTTCTCCCCGCAGGAGCTCAGCACCATCAATCCCCCCAGCGCAGCTAGCAGCAAGCGCGCGGTCCGGCACCAATCAGTCGCAATGAAGCCAACACCTCTCATTGAGCAACTCCCGGCTTAACTTGATCACGAAATGGCCAATTCTCGCACATGGCTTGCACCTGATGCTCAGGCGGCAAGCTCTTGGCATAACTGACGAGGATCCGCATTTCCGTCAGGCTCTTGAAGTAAACCCGCTTGGAATCCTCAGGACCATCCTTCACTCGCCTCAAACAGTCGCCTTCGGTATCGCCCTCACGAATTTCGAGTTGCTGCTGAACCACGAACCACGAGATCGCACCACGATAGAGCAGCGCCACCGCCTCGGCGTGCTTGCCCTCATTCCACCACTGCCAAGCAAGTTCAGGCAAATTCGATGGCAGACTCTCGGGCTCGACACTCATGCCCATCACACTCGTCACTGCGGGCTTGCGCGGAAGATCGGCGGGGGTGCGGCTTTGCCGGCTCGATAACCATTTGACCAAATGATAGATCACGAATCCAAGTGCCGCCGCAATCATGGACCAAAAGAGAACCATGACCAGAGAAGCCGGAATCAAGGGACTAATGGAGGTGCCCCCACCCTCGTTCGAGCGCTCCTCCACCTCGACGGTCTGCACCTCAAATTCCTTGCGGCTCATCACTTCTTTCACCGCTTGCTTTGCCTCGCCTTTGTCGACCGGCTCAGTGGCATAAATACTCTGATCGCCAGAAGGGGGCGGCATTTCCTGGTCTGCTTCAGCGTGCTGAATCAGGCAAATTCCAAATAGAAACAGGATCAGAGCGCGTTTCCCAAGCTGAGTCACCCGCTGGCTGATGCGCTTGAAGTTCACCTCAATGTCCCAGCCTTCGCTCAGAGAGCGAGCATTCAGATACAGCGCGAACCCCGCCCCAATGTAAAAGGGCTGGATCAGAAAATTCGCCGCCAGATAAGACAAGACAATCGCCCACTGCAGGCCCTTTGGCAGAGAGAAGTCACCCCCGCCGAAGCTACTCTCCAGAGCAGCCTCCCACTGCAACGCCGAAAAATCTGGCAACACCCCGAGCACGAAGAACATTCCCCCAAAGGCCACGCCCATGATGAAAAGTTGCGTTTGAAAGGTCAGCATTGAGGCAACACCCGCACTCTGTCGACTGAGGATCATCCGACGCTGCTTCGCCGCCTTCCCCTTGAGCCCTTCCAGCTGGTTGACCGGGAGATCGATGCAGCGTGACACCCCGATCCGCTCGCGAACGAGGTCGGTCCACAAGTTCGAGCGCATCAAGCGCCAGCCTTCCTTACGCTGCTCGGCGAGCCCTTTTCCCGCTCCGAAGAGCTCTTGCGAAAGCACCATCAGCGGGATCCGGTCGAAGATGGGTTGCATCCAGCAGAGGATCACTAAACCCCAAACTGGCGATTGGTAAAAGAGAGCCAGAATCACGACCCACAACGGCAGGATCAAATTCGCCCAGAGCTTGGCAATTCGGGCAAAGTGGGTGCGCGTCATCGCCAGCCCGAGGTCGACCGCCTCTTCCGGCGTGCGCGGACGCAATTCGGCTCGAATTTCCTCAAGCTGCATCGCGCTCCCTCCCACTGGTGAACAAGAACACATGCAGCAGGACCCACAGCCCCAGGCCAAAGACCAGTTTCATGGTATGGTCGAGCGGCTGGCTCGACCAGAAGGCTTCAATCGGCGCCGCAATCGCCGTCAGCAGCGCACCTCCCAACAACAAAGGTAGCGCCGTTCGCGCTGAGGCCGTGAGAGCGCCAGCGCGGGTCAAGCGACCCGGGCGCAACCAGGAAAGCCCCACCCGCATCCCAGCCATGCCGCAGATCAGCATCCCGACCAATTCGGGAGCCGAGTGCCCGCAAACAAAATACCAGAATTTCTCAGGATCAGCCATCACCGTGCAATAGCCCGCCGCCGCGCCAATGAAAACACCATTGAACAAGAGCACCAGCATCGCCCCCACCCCAGCCAAGGCGCCGCCGGCAAAGGTTTTGAAGTCGATCCCCACGTTGTTGAGAATGTAGTGTCCAAACATGTCGAAGCGGGAACCAAATTCGTTCGTAATCGCTTCGTCCATATCCGTCCCCTTGCCATACATCATGTCCATCTGCATCATCTGCTCCGGACCCAAAATCCGCTCGATCCACTCGAAGTCGTAGAAAGCCGCCGCCATCATCAGCCCAAACGGGATCCAGAACGACAGGGAACAAAAAACATAGAGCCGCCATTCTTCACGGAAGGCCCTGGGGAAACGCTCCGTCACCAATCGCATAAACGCATGAACGCCGTGCTCGGAGGACTGGTGGAGTTTACGATTCCCCAAGATCACCAGTTCATTGAGGTGATCAACGAGGTCCTTAGAATACATGCGCTTACGGGCAATCGCGAGATCTGCACAGAGCTGACGAAATTCCGCCGGCAGAGCCTTATAGCGATCGCTGGGCAACTTGTTGTGACCAAGCAGCGTCAAATTCGATTTGAACTGATCCCAAAGCGCATGCTTTTTAGCGATAAAGTCGGCCTCGTTCATTTCCTACCCTCCTTATCCCCGAATTTCAGCCACCGCCCCATGCGCACCGTGCGCCGCGCACCTTCAATCCCTTTTACCCCCGTAAGCCCGCTGAGGTGGTCGGATAGTTCGACTTTACGTTCGTCACTCCAACCTGGCCCGCGATTGAAATAATCAATCAGAACCTTTTGTTCATCGCGCAGCAAGTTGACCGGTGGTCGCTCGGTTGTCTCATCACTGAAGGTGCCCATCGCTGGTGCCTGATACTCCTTTGTGTGAACCACCAAGGTCCCCGCAACCAAATCGCCCACCCGCTGGAAACGCTTGGTAAACAAGGCGCAGACCAGCCCCACCGCGAAACTCGGAAAAACAAACAATCCCAAGGGCAAGATTGGGTTCATATCCGCCATCCGTAGGAGATTTCGCACCATTGATTGCCCGAAAGTGATCTTCCCCCCTCCCAGCGTCACCACCTTAAGTCCCGACCAGCGCTTACCAAAAGTCGAGCCCTTCTCACTCGCCTCCATGATCACATTGTAGAAGAACATGATCCCAAAGGACCCCAACTTGATAAGTCCACCAGCGATCCCCGCATCAACCGAACCAAAGGTCAGATAAACGATGATCGAGAAAAGAATGATCATCACTACCTTCAGGCCAAGGTCGATCAACCACGCCCGTCCGCGCAAAAATGGCCCGGCAATGCGAAGCTGCACCTCGACACCATCCAACAGCTCGACACGCTGCAGAGTATCCAAACGTGTTTCAGCCGCCTCCATGAATTATCCGATTCGATAGACCCGATCTACTCGAATACTGCACTCAGTTGGCCCCGGCAAGATCCATTGGTGCCTCAAGATCGCCCAAGGCCCATTGGAAACCTGATAAATAATGCCCCATCACCCGCTCGTTCCAGAAAATATGGTTATTGTGCCCGAGAGAACAATAGAACACCCGGCCTTCACCGTGCTTCTTGATCCAAGCCACGCCAAAGTCCTTGTCCTCGCGCTTAATACCGCGGCGGGTCATATCGCTCTTCTCGGTATCCAAACGAAGCAACATGTGCACTTTTTTTGAATCGTAGGGCGCCTTAAACTGATAGATCTCTTCTTTAAAATTCAGCGACTTTGAGTCAATCGGCTGATTCAAAGGATGCGCCTCTTGCCCATCCGCGATTCGCACCACCACTTCCGTTCCAGCAGTCCAAGGGTGCCCGTCGAAATAGCCGCCGATCATCTCACCATATTCCGGCCACTCGTAGCAGGTATCCGTCGCAGCATGAATCCCGACGAAACCTTTGCCGCTCTTAATGAATTTCATCAAATTCGCCTTCAACCGAGCATCAGTCTCCTCAGCGTCTTGGCGAGCCTCTCCCTTGAGTTTCTCGAAGTTGCGCGGACGAAAGACGTCCATCGTCGTATTGAAAAAGCACACCGCATCGAATTCCTTCAACTTGTCTTCCTCAAAGAAGCTCAGGTCTTCGGTATGCACGGCAGTAAAGGCACCTGTCTTTTCGCCAAGGCGAGTGAGAGCCTTCGATCCAATCCCAATCGAGCCATGACGAAAACCGTTGGTCTTGGTAAAAATCAAGACTTTGCGCTCTTGAGCGGGCTTCACGACCGCTGTCTCAGGAATAGCCGACTCGACTTTCTCACCATTCTTACCCAGATCGAGCCCTAGCTGTGACCAGCCAAATCCCGCCAAACCAAAAACCCCGATCAAGGGAAGTGTCCACTTGTAAATCCGCATGCTGGGACGCTACCCGAACTCCCCAAGGATTGGAAACCCTAAAACGAGCCTTCAGGTCCGCCGACTTTCAACTAGGTTGTCAACTTTAGAATCCTTCGGGATCGATGATCTCGCCGGCTTCAAGCTGGTCCAATAGTTTATGGAGACCTTCGGATTGCCGGTCCTCTCCCAAGGAGTCAACGAAAGCGCGTCAGGTGAACCTAGTGTTTACAAGCGTTTTGAAGGGGCTGCTGAGCCTGCCTTGATCTTGAGCTGTTTGATCTGATCCCGAAGATGCGCGGCACGCTCAAATTCTAGGCGGGCCGCAGCCTCTTGCATTTCACCTTCAAGCTCGCGAATGGTGTCGATGACCCCATATTGCGCTGGATCCTCGCCGACGATGCCAGCATTGACCTTGATCCCCTCTTCCGTAGCTTCTTCCGCTCCTGCGTGCAGGCTCTGTTGCAGTCCGCGTTTTACACTTTGGGGGGTGATGCCATGCTTCTCGTTGTAGGCGATTTGGCGCTCTCGCCGGTATTCGGTGACATCGAGCAACTTCTGGATGGAATCCGTAACCTTGTCGCAAAACAACACACACTCGCCTGACAAGTGACGGGCGGCGCGGCCTGCGGTCTGCACCAGTGCCGTCTCGTTGCGCAGGAATCCTTCTTTATCAGCATCCAGAATGCAAACGAGAGAGACCTCTGGTAAATCCAAGCCCTCACGCAGCAGATTGATCCCAACCAGGATATCCACATCACCGGCTCTTAAAGACCTAAGGACCTCCACCCTCTCGACCACATCGATATCCGAATGCAGGTAGGCGACTTTCAGCCCTACTCCCTGAAGGTAGTCCGAAAGGTCCTCCGCGGTTTTCTTGGTCAAAGTCGTCACCAGCACCCTTTCCTGCCGCTCCACTCGTTCGCGACACAGTTCGATGGTGCGGTCGATCTGGCCATCCAGCGGATACATCCTGATCACCGGATCAATCAATCCAGTCGGTCGAATGATCTGCTCGACTACCAAAGTCGCGCCACGCGACTGACAATCAAAATCCTCAACCGCCTCCTCGGAGCCGCTGGCCTGGATCTTCATGTTTTTCAGATCGAAGGGCAGCAGACCGCCACCGTCATCACGCCGCTTGACGGGGATGAAGGACTTATTGTCGGTCCGTGAATTGATGATCTCAAAGGGAGCAGGCGTCGCCGAGACGTAGAGCCGCTGCCCAGTCTCTTTCATGAACTCCTCAAACTTCAAAGGCCTATTGTCCAGCGCGCTCGGCAGTCGGAAGCCATGCTCCACCAGCACTGTTTTGCGCGACTTATCGCCCTCAAACATACCGCCAATTTGCGGAATTGAGACGTGGCTTTCATCGACCATCAATAAAAAGTCATCTGGAAAAAAGTCGAGCAAGGTCCCCGGCTGCTGTCCTGGTGGGCGCCCCGTGAGGTGCCTGGAGTAGTTCTCGATCCCCTGACAAAACCCCATTTCCTCCATCATCTCGATGTCATACTCGGTGCGCATGCGCAGACGCTGAGCTTCAATGAGTTTCCCGTGTTTCTCGAACCAGGCAATTCTCTCATCCAACTCCTTGCGGATCGCTCGGATGGCCGGGCGCATTTTCTCCTGTGGAGTCACGAATTGCTTCGCCGGAAAGAAGGTATGCGATTGAACCGAGGACTTAACCGATCCCCCAAGCACGTCGATGATCGACATGCGATCCACCTCATCTCCGAAAAACTCGATCCTCACCGCCTCGTTTTCGAGATAGGCCGGAAAAACGTCCACCACATCCCCGCGCACGCGGAACTTCCCCCTCTCAAAAGCGACGTCGTTTCGTTCGAATAGCAAGGACACCAGATTCTCCAGAAATTCGTCGCGTCCCAGCTCCATACCGACATGCACCGGCTGCATCATGTCTTCATAGTCCTCCGGAGAGCCCAATCCATAAATGCAAGACACCGAAGCAATCACCAAGGTGTCACGCCGGGTAATCAAGCTACCCATCGAGCTCAAGCGCAGCCTCTCGATCTCGTCATTGATGCTGCTATCCTTTTCGATATAGGTATCGGTTCGCGGGATGTAGGCCTCGGGTTGGTAGTAGTCGAAGTAACTGACGAAGTATTCAACCGCATTGTCTGGGAAGAAGTTCTTAAATTCTGAATACAATTGAGCCGCCAATGTCTTGTTGTGACTCATGATCAGCGTCGGCCGGTTCAATCTCTCGATGATATTGGCCATGGTGAAAGTCTTCCCCGAACCTGTGACCCCCAACAAGGTCTGGTGGGTATTCTTTGCCTCAATCGACCTCAC
>CAXIBU010000083.1:0-12142 GCA_964021555.1 uncultured Verrucomicrobiales bacterium
TATCAGTGGCGATGCTTCCAATCTCGTGGCTCGGGCGTCTCGCACGTAAGCCTAAGCAAAGGCCCAATGCGCGAATGTCGGTTCGGCTCTTTCTTACTAAGCATAAAAAAGCCCTCGTCTCCTGACGGGGACGAGGGCTTTGAGTCGTGATGGTTTTAAGAATCAGGCCTGAGCGGCGGCGTAATTTTCGGCTACGGCATCCCAGTTGACTAAGTTCCAGAAAGCGGAGATGTAGTCAGGACGGCGGTTTTGGTAGTTGAGGTAGTAGGCGTGCTCCCATACGTCGAGGCCGAGGATGGGCTGGTTGCCACAGGCTCCCACGGCATCACCCATTTTCGGGTTGTCTTGGTTGGCGGTGGAGCAAACGTTGAGCTTGCCATTGGCATCCGAGCAGAGCCAAGCCCAGCCAGAACCGAACTGAGTCGCGCCGGCATTGGCAAAGGCTTCCTTGAAGGCGTCGAGGCCACCGAGGTCGCGGTCGATCGCAGCAGCGAGCTCGCCACTTGGGGCATTGGAGCCGCCTGGGGCGATAACTTTCCAGAACAGGGAGTGGTTGGCGTGGCCGCCACCATTGTTGCGGACGGCACCGCGAATGCCTTCCGGCACGGAGCCGAGGTCGGCGATCAATTCGCAGATGCTCTTGCTCTCGAGGTCGGCATGGCCAGAGATGGCGTCGTTGAGTTTGCTGACGTAGGCGTTGTGGTGCTTGCTGTGATGGATCTCCATGGTGCGCGCGTCAATATGCGGCTCCAGAGCGTCGTAAGCGTAATCGAGTGATGGAAGTTCGTGTGACATAATCAAATGAGTGTGGTTAATTCGTCGCGATCAATCTGTTTGGCGACGGGCCATAAGTTAGGCCGTGACCGCTGAGACGCAAGTGACAATCCTCTGACATGACTGACTACCTCATTTTATCCCTCAGCGTTCTGCTGGCTGCGGTGCTCGGATTCCTCCTCGGGCGGCACGGGAAGGGCCGTTCTCAGGATCAGGCACGGCAGGCGGAGACCGAGGCAGCAGGCCTAAAGGCGGAGCTGCAGGCGCAGGCGCGCGCGACCGAGGAGAAGCTCGAATTTCTCAAGCAAAATGACCGTGAGCAAATCCAGCGCTACCAGCAACTTTCCGCCCAAGTGCTGGAGCAGACTCAGGAATCCTTTTTCAAATTGGCCAATGAGCGGCTTTCTCAGCACCAGCAATTGTCCGAAAAGGACCTGAAAAGTCGTCACCAAGCCATCGCGGGACTAGTCAGTCCACTCGCTGAAAACTTGGAAAAGGTCCAAGCTCGCATCCAAGAACTCGAAAAACACCGCACGGGCGCCTACGAGGCCTTGAAGCAGCAAATCTCCGACCTCAAGGAGGGAAATTCGGGCTTAAAGCAGGAGACCTCGCGCTTGGTTCAAGCGCTCAAGCAGCCCAGCGGACGCGGCCAGTGGGGCGAAATGCAGCTTCGACGGGTGGTCGAGCTCGCCGGCATGATCGAGCACTGCGACTTTGAGACTCAGGTCAGCGCCAATGACGCCGACGGCCGTGCCCAGCGACCCGATCTCATTGTGAGACTTCCATCAGGGCGGAGTATCATTGTTGATTCGAAAGCGCCCATGGATGCCTATCTCGCCGCCATCGATAGCCAGACGGAAGAGGAACGCGCCCGCCACCTAAGCCGACACGCCGATCAAGTCGCGACCCACCTCAAGCAGCTCGGCAGCAAGTCGTATCAGAACAGTTTCGATGAAACGCCCGAGTTCGTCGTGCTCTTCCTCCCCAGCGAGGCGCTGTTCGCCGCCGCACTGGAGCAGAACCCCGGCTTGATTGAGGCGGCGGTGAAGTGCGAAGTCATCCCCGCCACCCCGACCACCTTGATCGCTCTGCTGCGCACCGTGGCACAGGGATGGCGAGAGGAAAGTCTCGCTCGCGAGGCGGGCGAAATTGCCAAGCTAGGTTCCGAGCTTCATCACCGCTGCGCGACCCTCGCTGGGCACTTTAATCAACTTGGAAGGTCGGTTGAAAAATCCGTCGAGAACTTCAACAAATCCGTCGCCTGCTTGGAAGGTCGTGTGATGGTCAGTGCCCGTGAATTGCAAAAGTGGGAGGCCGAAGGCAAGAAGGAGATTCCATCGCTGAAGGAGATCGATCCACCAGCCATCAGGACAATCGAAGTAATCGATGCAAAAGATTATGAGTGAGTCGCTTAAGCTTTTGTTGTCATTTGCCAGATCACCGCTAAGGTCCTTTCCGATGTCACCCCCACTGTCTCTCGTCCTAGGGCTTCTGCTTTTGTTTGCCCCTAGCCATTCGCAAGCTTCCGACCTTCTTCTCGCTGATCAAAAGCCAGAAAAGATCGCCTTTGGCTCCTGCTACAGGACGAACAAGAACGCCCGAATTTGGACCACTATCGGCAAGCAAGAGCCCGACCTTTTCCTCTTTCTCGGTGACAACATTTACGGCGACACAGAGAAACAGGCCGAAATGCGCAAGGCCTATGATGCTCTGTTGACCGAGAAGGAATACGCTGCCTTTGCCAAGAAGACCCCCATCATCGCCACCTGGGATGACCACGACTACGGCAAGAATGATGCCGGGGTCGAATTTCCGGCCAAGGACATGGCAAAGTCGGAATTTCTTCGTGCCTTCGACTTTCCTCTAGATCACCCGATTCGTAAACGAGATGGCGTCTATCACAGCGTCAGCTTCGGCCCCGAGGGCCAGCGGCTCCAGATCATCATGTTAGACACTCGCTGGTTCCGCTCAGCCCTCAAAGAAAAAGGCTTCGGGCGTAGCAAACGCAACATCCCGAATACGGACCCCGGTGCCACCATCCTCGGTGAGGCTCAATGGAAATGGCTGGAACAGCAGCTCAAAGAGCCCGCCGACCTGCGCATTATCGGCAGCAGCATCCAAGTATTGGCGACCGAACATCGCTTCGAAAAATGGGCGAATTTCCCCGCCGACCTAGACAAGCTACGGGCGCTCCTTACCCCTGAAATAGCAGAGCGGACACTCATCCTGAGCGGCGACAGGCACATGGGCGAGCTGATGCAGGACGGCAAACTTAAAGAAGCCACCAGCAGTGGCCTGACCAATGCCGGAGGCGGCTACAAGGATGAAAAAAATGTCCACCGCATCGGCGAGCGGGTCGGGCGGCGGAATTTTGGAATGATTGAGATCGACTGGGACAAGAAGCCCATACCCGCCGTCAAAGTAAAGATTCTCGGCGAGACCGGCGAGGTCTTCCTAGAGAAGACGTGGCCGAAGTAGCTTAGCTACTTTTGTAACAACTGGTAACATTTCAAAAGCGCGCGCGGGTGATGGAAGCAGGACTTCCATAGACTGCCCTTGAGGGCGCTGGAAATGCTACCATCTGGGTTCAGGTAACCGAACCATTCCCCGTTCTCGGGGTCACCAAAGTGCCCGAATGACCATTCGCGGCACTGTTCGTGCCGCTCGTGCCAGATCGTATTTCCCGTCAGGCGGTAAGCATAGGCGGTGGCGATGAGCGCCTCATCATGAGGCCACCAGAACTTCATGCCATGCCAGTATTCTGCCGGCGGCTTTCCATCAACATCGACGAAATACGAAAGCCCGCCATGGACCTCATCCCAGCCGCGGTGCCACATCCATTCGAGAATTTGGCAACCGAGCTCAACCAAGCGAGGGTCATTGCGCCGCTCCGCTTCTTCCATGATGAACCACGCACACTCAATCGAGTGGCCAGGGTTCAATGTTCGTCCGTCGAAGTGATTGATAATGCTGCCATCCGGAGCCACCTGCTCCATTAGCGCCTGCCGGTCTGGTTTGAGAAAAAGGGTCTCGATCTCGTGCAAACAGCGGTCGATCAACTGGGTCCATTGCCCGCATTTTCCCAAATTCTTTTCCAGCTCTTGAGCGGTCACGAGGGCGATCATTCGTGAGCCCAAATCGATCGCAGGGCGTGCACCCGTCCCCTTCTCGGGCTTGATCCCTTCAATCAAATGACGCCGGATAAATTCGTCAAAGTAGGTCCTAGCCAAGCCTGCCGACTCATCACTCCCCGTCACCTTGGCGTGCGCCGCGAAAGCAATCGCGGCGAAGGATTCCGAATAACTGTAGCGTCGCTTGCGCAGGGCCTCGCCCTCCCGCGTCACTTGGAAATACAGACGTCCATCTTCAGGATCGGTGCATTTTTCACGAATGAACTTCAACCCGGATTCCGCCCACCTGAGCCAATCGGGATTCCCCTGAAACTCTTGCGACAAAGTCAGCAGCATCCAGGCCATGCGCCCTTGAGCCCATACTGACTTGTCATCATCGACCAGCTCACCATCCGCCCCGAAACAGTGCAAAAATCCACCATCGACCTCATCCACCGCACGCGGGAACCAGAAACTTAAGCAGTCATCGAAGAGCTGCTGACGATAGAAGTCGGCGTCCATCCTTAGGCGGTGACTTGAAAATTTTGCCGACGAATGGTTTTAACCACTTCCATCGCATCCTCCAGCTTTGTGCCACTCTGGCTCGTGAGTGGTAGCCTGACTGGCCCCATTGGCGCACCCAATTCACCCATCAGGGCTTTGCAAGCCCCGAGATACCCCACCCCCGCCAGGGCTTGCACGCATTTGACAGCATCTGCCTGCAACCTGGCGGCCTCGGCTTCATCACCGGCCTCCAGTGCTGCGAGCAAGTTCAGATAAACAGGTGCGATAAAGTTATAAGTCGATCCCACCGCTCCAGTCGCTCCGACTTTGGTGGCATCGATTAACTTCTCATCAATCCCCCAGGGAAGGTCATAGCGATCGCCGGCGTATTCGAGTGCGGCCTGGTAGCCCTCAAGATCACTATTGGTGTATTTGATCCCAGCCAGATTAGGAATCTTAGATTCGGCAGCCTTAAGGAAGTCTACCATTGAAAATTCAACACCTGTTAGGACAGGGATATCATAATAGTAAAACGGAACCTCTGGGGCCGCCGCAGCAATGAACGCGCAGCAATCGACCAGATCTTCGACCGTGGCAGGCTTGTAGTAGGAGGGCGACAGAGCGGAAATCGCATCGACTCCGCAATCAGCAGCGAATTTGGCAAGGTCGCGGGCTTCGTGCAGGCAATTCGATCCAACATGGACGATCAAGGTAAAGCCATGGCGAGGCGCGATCTTGCTCCACTCTTGGATCGCCAACTTACGCTCTTCAAAGCTCAGGCTCGAAGATTCGCCAGTTGAGCCAGTGATAAAGATGCTCTTAAATCCTTCTTTTTCCAAAAAGGCTGCCTGACCCGCTATCAGTTCTAAAGCCAGACTTCCGTCGTCATTGAAAGGAGTGTGAGTTGCGGCGACGAGGCCATTCAGTTTGATCGAATTCATGAATTTTTATTAGTTGGCGTAGGAAAAACGGGTGCCAATATGAGCCCCGAGATAAAACAGATACCGAAGCCAATCGCGGCATAGAGGAGGCCTGTGACCGGTAGTTCGCTGAAATGGATGAGGAGAACGGAAACAAAGCCAATTAGTGCCCCTACAAAGGCGGCCTGGCCGCTAACTTTCTTGGTAAACACGCCCAGTGCAAAGACGCCACCCAAAGATCCTGCGGCAAGCCCGACGAAGGTATTGAAGACTTTGAAAGCGGAATCCACATTAGAATTCGCCATCCACAATGCCGCGCCTACCCCGAGGATACCCGCCACCAAGACCACGATCTGAGCGCCCTTGAGGTAGACTTTATCAGTCTGGTCAGGACGCAGCAGTCGCGCATCGATGTCAGTGATCCAGGTGCTGGAGATGCTATTGAGTGAGCTCGAGATCGTCGATTGTGAGGCCGCAAAAATTGCCGCTATCACCAGACCTGAAATGCCCGTCGGAAGCTGCTGCAAGATGAAGAAGGGCAGGATCGAATCGTTCTTAGCGAAGCGTGGATCGAGGGCTTCAGGTTGAGTTTGATAGAAGGCAAAAACCGCCACTCCGAGAGCGAAGAAGACCGCCGAACCAAAGACCGACATCCACATGGTGATTTTCAGCGACTTTTTCGCCTCGGCAATGTTCGGGGTGGTCACGTAGCGCTGGACCAGGTCCTGGCCCGAAGTATAGGGCACCAGCGAATTGAAGAAAAAGGCGATCAGCAGCACTGCGGCAGAGCCTGTCCCCTCAGCGATGGAAAAACCTCCCCACTCGACGGACTGGAAGAGCTTGTTCTGCGTAGTCGCTACCTCCCACACCTGAGAAATACCACCCTCAGCTTGGAAGACCGCGATGCCCAGGCAGAGCAAGGCGCCGCCCATCAGCACCAGCGCTTGGATCGCATCCGTCCAGACCACCGCCGTGATTCCCCCCATGACCGTGTAAATGATGCAGAGCACCCCGATCCACAGGATCGCCTGATCAACCGCAATGTCTGAGACCGAGGCCAGCGCAATCGCGGGGAGGTAGAGAACGATGCCGATCCGGCCGAGATGAAACAGGATGAATGCGAAGCACCCAAACAAGCGACAAGCGAGGTTAAAGCGGTGCTCCAGAAACTCGTAGGCGGTGGTGACATTCAGCTTGCGAAAGAAAGGCAGATACATCGCAGCAACCACTGGCACGACCAGCAAGATGGTCAGTTGTCCGAGATACCACGAGCAATCCGTCTGGAAGGAGCGAGCTGGAATTCCCATGAAGGTCAACGAACTCAAACTCGTTGCAAAAATCGACATCCCCACCACCCACGAAGGGATCTTTTGCCCGCCACGGAAATACGCATCCGTGCTGGCGGCCGCATTTCGCTTCATGAACCACCAGCCCACGGCGACCATCATTAGCAGGTAGGTCGCTAGCACAGTCCAGTTGAGCCATCCGAGCTTGCTCTCCCCCTTGATAGTGGCCTGATCGGTAGGCGTCAGCAATATCATCTGTGGGGTGCGGCGTCCCGGGCTAGCCTCGCCGGAGGCAAGCACCCAAGCGCCACGCCATGAGCTCGTGGATGTGGTGACTGGCGCTTCGAATTCAGCCGGCATTTCACCATCCACCTGCCACTCGCCCGTCTTCGGATCGAAGAGCAAAAAGTCTCGCGCGAAGCCAGGATGATCAGGGGTCGGCTTGGTCCCGACCTGTGATCCATCATCACCACCAACTATCAGCAACTGACCACCACCGAGGGTCACCAGTGGGGTCGGGGCACCCAGAGCCGCTCGTGGCATTTCCGGTAGCTCGCTCCACCCCTTGCCGGGATCGTATCGGTAGCCCGTTTTCAGATAAGTCCGGCTGCCGTCGGGGTTCAAGGAAGCTCCGGAAAAGACAAAAATTGCATCACCCGAAGCACCCGCGATTGGCAACAAGCGCCCTGGACCAGGGATCGAAGCGGCCTGCATCCAGCCGCTAGTGGGGTCATCAAGATTCTTCACCCAGTGGGTATTCAGCGCCTCTTTGGCCTGTGGGTCACGCGTCCCTCCCAGCACATGAAGATAGCTTCCACACTTCACCCAAGCGAAATTCGCCAAGGCGTGTGGGAGCGGAGGGTAGCTTTTTGAAATGAGCTCGCCCTCGCGCAAACTCAGCCAAGTCACATGGTCAAAGTATCGGTCAGCATCACCCCCCCCGAAACACAGCATTCCATCACCAAGGGAAACCGCACCACCGTAGGCAGTCGGCCTTTTCAAGCGGCCCAGCACGCGCCACTCGCCGTCTGGTTGATTGAGCGCATAGATTGTATCATGCCAGCGTTTTTCGCCCCCTTCCCACAAGGGAACAGGGAAATTCGCGCCGCCAGCCACAATCAGCTCCCCATTAATCTCGCCAACGTAGGCACCAGCCACGCCCACACCATCCGGCAGCGCCGGCAACCGCTCGATCTCGTGAGCCGCGAGAAAGGGCAAGCCGAGGAGCACGGCTAGTAGGAATGTAAGAATGCTTGGCATGGCGAAAGTGGACCGTCTGCGGGTTCTTGATGAAACAGGCGATCCCGACTATATTGGACAGCCAAAGACCATCCCAGACCAAAACCAATAACGAGACTGCGTGTCTGGTCTTTTAATAGAACCAGTTCTCGGGTTTCTGCCTTAATGGTCGGCCAAACCAACCACCATGGAAGCGATAGGCTTTTACTCTCCCCAACCGTTTACTCCAGCATGCGATATTTACTCAGCCTCATTCTCGCCAGCGGCCTGCTCCACGCAGAATCCTTCGAAACCGCCCCGAATGGACCAATCAAAGAACTCAAGAGCGAATTTGGCACCTGGCAGCCAGCTACGGGAGCCCTCAACATCCATCAGGGCAACGCCTCCGACGGCAAGAAATCGCTGCAAATTCTCAACTCCGCCAGGGGCACCGCCTCACTGCTTGAGCTCAGCCAAACCGTGAAAGTTCCCACTCAACTCCGCTTCCGTGCCGAACGATGGACCCGCACCGCCCCCTTCAGCTTCACCATCAGCGCCGCCGTAAGGGGTAAGAAAGTCGAGATCTTCAATGGCAGCAAATCCATCGCCGTAGGCGGCTTCGGTGACTTCTTTAAGGTTTCACTGCCAAAGGGCACGACCGAACTGCATTTTCACTGCGAGTCCCCCGCCAAAACCGGCGTCTTGCTCGATGAATTCACCATCAGCCCGGAGAAGCCAATGAATTTGGTCAAGAGCGTCGGCATCCAACCCGTCATCCCCGCGATGAAGCGCATGGAGATCAATCCCGTGCTCGGTCTCACTTTGCTTACCGAGGGCAATCTAAAGGCGCTGGAACTGGGGGCGATCGGTGCGCAACTGAAGGGCAGCCTGCCTCTCGATCAGATCGAATCCGTCCAACTCCTCCCTGGCCCAGCCGATGGCAGCGGGTCGTTTGGCAATGCCTTTGGGAAGGCAACCAAGCCCGATGCCAAAGGAAACGTCGTCTTTCAGGACAGCCTGCCGCTGAAAGAGGGCGATAATACCTTCTGGCTCTCGATCAAGCTCAAGGAAACCGCCAGCATCGACCACAAGATCGATGCCGAATGGAAATGGCTAAAAACCAACAACAAGACACAGAAAATCACGACTCCAGATCCCGAGGGCAGTCAGCGCATCGGGGTCGCCGTGCGCAAGCCGGGCGACGATGGATCAAAGTCCTACCGTATCCCCGGTATCGTCAGCAGCAACAAGGGCACCCTCATCGCGACCTATGACATCCGCTACGACGGCGCCCGCGACCTACCTGCCAATATCGATGTCGGCATCAATCGGAGTGAAGATGGCGGCCAAACCTGGGGCCCCATGATCGTTGCCATGGACATGGGTGATTCCGATAAATTCAACGGCAATGGCATCGGCGATCCCACCATCTTCGTCGACCGAGAGACAGGTCGCATTTGGCTAGCCGCACTGTGGAGCAAGGGCAACCGCGCTTGGCACGGCTCAGGCGCCGGCATGACCCCGGATGAAACCGGACAATTCATGCTCGTCTACAGCGACGACGATGGCAAAAGCTGGTCCAAGCCGATCAACATCACCGAGCAGGTTAAGGACCCGAAGTGGAAACTACTCTTCAACGGCCCGGGTGCAGGCATCACCATGCGCGATGGCACTCTGGTCTGCCCGGCTCAGTTCCGGGATGCTGGGGGCATGCCCTTTTCTACCCTCATTTGGTCCAAGGACCACGGCAAGACCTGGGACATTGGCACCGGCGTCAAGAGCAACACCACCGAGGCGCAAGTGGTCGAGCTTGCCGATGGCAGCCTCATGATCAACTGCCGCGACAACCGCGGCGGCTCCCGCACCATCGCCACTACCAAGGACCTCGGTAAAACGTGGCAGCTTCACTCCACCGATCGCTCGGCCCTGCAAGAACCAATCTGCATGGCCAGTATCCTCGCTTGGTCGGGTAAGGACAAAAACCGCACTCTCCTCTTCTCCAACCCAAATACCCGTTCCGGGCGCCGACTCATGACTGTCAAAGCCTCGCTTGATCAAGGCATGACCTGGCCGGAAAAACACCATCTCCTCTACGACAGTCGCCCCTGCTTCGGCTACTCCTCCCTCGCCCGCATCGATGAGCAACACCTCGGCGTCTTCTACGAGGGCCGCGGCCAGATGTTCTTCCTCAAGCTCCCCATCGACGAAATCGTCGGGCAATAGCGACGCTCCACCCACAGAAGACACACCACCGTGGCTCGGGCGTTCCACCGTGGCGCACCATTGGCTCGCACGTCAGCCTAGTCGACAGCTCGCGCTCCATCCAGCCCTCCAGCCCAAGCGCCTTGCCAGCCCCCAATTGGCAGCCCATAGTCTTGGTCAATGCGGCGCTCACTTCTCTTCATCGCTCTGATTGCAGCCTCAGTCTTGATCCCTTGGGTATCGCTCAAGGAAAAGGACGACCAGCCTCACCAAAAACCAGCCACCCACCCAAGCGAAACAAGCCGTCGGCACCCTAACAACACTCAACGAGCGAATAGGCGGCTTCAAGAATCAAACTTCAAAAGGCTGTTTTCATTTAAAGAGCGATACGATGAACTGCAGCATCAACTCTCCCGACTTGAAGAAATTAAGCAATATAAGAGCGATAGCGGAGAAGTTATTGGGCTTCACACCGTGCTAAGCCGAGAAAAACCGATCTCCGAAAGCACCGTCCTCGAATTTGCCCAACTCAACGAAGAAGCGCATGCACTGATCAACACACTGAGTGCCGCAGAGATCATCAAAGCGCTAGACAACATCGGCCGCAACCACTCATGGAAATTCGACCTCATTGATCGACTAGCTCAAACTGAAGGCGAGGCTGGAATTCGCGCACTCGAGCAGCTTTGGAACGGACTCGGACAATCGGATGCCGATGACTACTTCCGACAATGGATTTCCGTAGACTGGAGAACTGCCGAGAATTTCGGCAAGCATTACGCCGAGGAGTCAGAATATTTTCGTTGGGAGCTCGGGGAATGGGTGTTGCGGGCTAAACTCAAGGACGACCCAAGTGAGGTCAGCGACTCACTTATTGCATCTACCTTCAACTTCTCTCCCGACCGCTCAACCGCCCGCTGGCACTTCGTTGGACAGTCGGAAGAACGGGGCAAGGTTCTTCATCTCTTGGAAAATCAAAGTGACTACGCCAAAGGCACCTTTTGGCACGGCTGGGCGATGAGTGATCCGCAAGCTGCCGACCAATGGTGGAAAGCTCAGGGCAGTGAACCACCCAAATTCGAAACAGGGATAGTAATGAACACTAACCCGGAAAAACTCGAAGCTTGGCTTAGCGAAAATCGATTCGGACAGCGATTGAAATGCCTGCAACTGACGTTTCCTACATTTCCCAAAGAGACAATGAAGATGATCAGTAAAATCCCAAGCGTCGATGAGCGCCTGGCGATCTATCAAGGCATTCAAGAAGGGATCTTCATTCCTGGGCATAGCTTCGGACTCATCAGGCTCGTCCACTACAAACGACAAGTCGAATCCGACCCGCAGCTCACCGAACCCCAACGGACCGAACTTCTAAAGCACGTCGTCGAATTTAATTGGACTGACTGACCCAAGCCGTGGCCCGGGCGTTCCGTTGCGGCGGACCTTGGGCCCGCACAGCAGCCCTTAGCTTGACACCTGTTTGTTTTCGGTGTCTACTGAAAATAATGAATGTGAGATATTCTTGGTCTCGTCTCGTCTGGGTTTTTGGCCTGATTGGACTGATTGTCGCCTATCTTTTAATCTACCTAGGCACGGGTGGAGACCTGGGTGACGGCAACTTCTTCGAAAAACATTTCAATTTCCTAGTGCTTTATTACCTCGGTGCCGTGCTCTCCGTCCATCTATTCATTTGGATCCGAGCCAAGGAACGCTTCCGCCAAGACCCCGAGTCTCATTTCTGGCACTACGGAATTTTCTCACCGCTTGTCGGGCTCTTGTTGGTCAGTGGTCTCTTTCTAGTCTTTGCTCCGTTTGTTGTCTTAGCAGGCTTATATACGTTTTTCCTGTCTTGTGGGCTCCCTTGGGCATTGTCCTTCGCTGCGGCCTACTATGCCAGGCAATGGGGACGACAACACACTCCGCCTAGCACCACTTTAAAGAGGTGCAACATCAACTGGGACGCTTGACCATTCATTGTGACCGCGCGCGTTCCGTTGCGGCGGATCTTGGGCCCGCACAGCAGCCCGATTGCAAGGTGATACGCGCTCGTCTTCCCCTCAGGCGCTGAACTTGACCTGACCGTCGACCAGTGTGTGCTGGACCTTGAAATCGGCATCGAGCAGCACGA
>CAXIBU010000084.1:0-11983 GCA_964021555.1 uncultured Verrucomicrobiales bacterium
GGCCCGGTTGCCAGTATCTATGTGGTCAAGGACGAGGCCGAGGCCATCGAGCTGGCCAATCATTCTTCATACGGACTCGGCGGCTCGGTTTACTCCAAGGATCTCGACCGTGCCGAGCGGGTCGCCCGCCAGATCGATACCGGGATGATGTTCATCAACGAGCCCACCAATTCACAAGCCGAGCTACCCTTTGGAGGGACCAAGCGCTCGGGATACGGCCGCGAGCTATCGCACTTGGCGATCTACGAATTCGTGAATAAGAAGCTTATCCACCGGCCTGAGTAGTTATTTCCGTGATGAGGTCTTCCAGCACTACCATTTGACATCCTTGAGGTCTTTCTCGTAGGCGTCGCCGTGGGTCGGCGCGATCGCTTGGGTTTCCATCCTGAATTTTTCGAGCTGTGCCTGCAGCCGCTCAAGTTCTTGCGGGTGGTCTTTTGCCAAGTTCTTTCGCTCACCGATGTCCGTGCGGAGGTTGAACAGCTCGGGCTCCTTGCCCCAGTAATACTCGATGTATTTCCAATCGCCCAAACGAACCACTGATCCGGGGATACCACCCTGGTTACCCCAGTGGGGATAGTGCCAAAAGATGGCAGGACGCTGTTGATCAAGCGCCGGATTTTTAACTGCACTGGAAAAGTCGAGCCCGTCGACGTGCTGCGCCGGGAGAGGCTTGAGACCGGTCATGCTGAGCAAAGTCGGGAAGTAATCGGTGCTCGTGACTTGATACTCCGACGTGACACCTGCCTTTCCGTTGCCAGGCCATCGGACAATCAAAGGAACTCGAATCCCCCCTTCGTAGAGCCATCCCTTGCCACCTCGCAAAGGCAGGCAGGAAGTCGGCCATCCTTCGGAGGTCGAAAGTCCGCCATTGTCGGAAGTGACGATGACCACCGTATTGTCAGCGACGCCGCTCTCTTCCAGCCCCTGGAGCACCTTACCGACCGCTTGGTCCATGGCCTCGACCATTGCGGCATAGACCGCGTGCTCTTGGATCTGGCGAACTTTTCGAGGGTGATCGAAGCCCCAAATTTCTTGTTTGGTGTAGGATTTCTTGAGGTCTTGATATTTCTTTACCAGATCAGGCCGTCCAATCAGTGGCGTGTGAACGGAATAGAACGAAAGGTAGGCGAGGAAGGGCTTATCACCGCTTTCCTTAATGAAGTTGACCGTCTCGGTCGCGAGCCGATCGGGAAGGTGCTCGCCCTCCGGGCCATCCTTGAGTTTCGGATTTCCATAAGGAGAAAAATACTTCTTCCCACCGTATGGCCCCCCGCGCTCGAAGCCGCCCTTATTGATATCGAAGCCGTGATCGGTCGGCAGCGATTGATGTTTCTCACCACCGAGGTGCCACTTGCCCGCAAAAAAAGTTCGATAACCTTCATCCTTGAAAGCCTCCGCAAGTGTCTTGTGAGCTGCCGCCAATTGGCCGAGATAGGGCGCTGGAACGAGTGGGCGTTTTTGAAGGCGCGCATCTTCGACTTTGGCGCCGGCAGGAAGAGATTGACCAAATTTCTGCCCCGCTGCCCCAAAGTAATCGGTATTGCGGGTGCGTGCCGGGTATTGGCCGGTCAAAACCGCTGATCGGGTCGGGGAACAGACCGGACAGGCCGCATAAGCATTGGTGAAAGTCACCCCACTCTTGGCCAACTTCTTCAGCTCGGGGGTTTGGTAAAAGCTTGCCGGGTTGGTCGGCTCGACATCGGACCACCCAAGGTCATCGATCAGGATGAAGACGACATTCATCCGCTCGGCGGCGCTCAAGCTAGCGCTCGCTAGAAGGGCTGCGACTAAAGTGGAAAAGACAGTAGGCAATTTCATCATAAAATACTTCGTTGGCTCACCCACCCCTACGAGGGCTGACCTACTCTTCGTTCACTGCAATCAGAATTTCCCGCGGTTTGGCTCCGTCCCCGGGTCCAATGACTCCCCGCTCTTCGAGCAGATCCATCATCCGTGCAGCACGCGTGTAACCGAGGCGTAAACGACGCTGAAGAAGTGAAGTGCTGGCGCGGTTCTCTTGTTTGATGACCTCGATGCACTTCTCCATCATGTCGAGATCTTCATCCGAGGTCTCTTCACCTCCTGAACCAGCCGCGCCACCTTTCTCGATGCTCTCCTGCACCGCTTCTTCGAATTTCTGCTCACCGTGCTCACCACAGTGCTCGACCAGTCGCTCGACTTCCTCATCGGAAACGAAGGCACCTTGCGAGCGCTCCAATTTTGCGGAGCCAGGCGGCAGGTAGAGCATGTCCCCTTTACCTACGAGTTTCTCAGCCCCTTTGGTGTCCAAAATAACCCGAGAATCCAGTGCAGAAGAAACTTGGAAAGCAATCCGGCTCGGGATGTTCGCCTTGATGATACCCGTCACCACATCCGCACGTGGCGTCTGAGTGGCGACAATGAGATGGATCCCTGCCGCGCGGGCCTTCTGAGCGATCCGCGCGATATTCATCTCGATGTCAGCCGGGGCGGTCTGCATCAGGTCGGCCAGCTCGTCGATGATAATGACGATGTAGGGGAAGCGGTCAGGCTCGAGATCGGTATCAGTCTCCAGCCCAAGCTCGTCAGCGGCGTCGTTTTCATCGATCCCATCAATCTCTTCAGGCGGCCCGAGCTCGCCATCTTCAAAAGCCTTGGCGATGGACTCAACTTGATCCGGATCCATTTCTTCGGCTTCTTCCACTGGCTCTTCAGTGGCCACTTCTTCCTTATCCGGACGAGGTCGGCTGTTGTAACCATCGAAATTCCTCACCCCCACACGGGCGAAAATCTTATATCGGCGCTCCATTTCATTCACGCACCAGCGCAGCGCGGCGACGGTCTTCTTCGGATCAGTCACCACAGGGACGACCAAATGCGGCAGCTTGGAATACATCTGCATTTCCACCACCTTCGGATCGACCATGATGAAGCGTAGCTCATCGGGGCGGAATTTGAACAAGATCGAGGTGATGATCGAGTTGATACAAACCGACTTACCGGAACCCGTTGCCCCCGCGACAAGCAAGTGAGGCATGGCAGCGAGGTCGGCGATGACTGAATTCCCGTAAACGTCCTTACCAAGGGCCAGAGGGATTCGTTTCTTCGAGCTCCAGAATTCTTTATCCTGGATCAGTTCGCGGAGAGGAACGGCGACTTTGTTGTCATTGGCGATCTCAATCCCCACGGTATCCTTACCTGGGATTGGAGCTAGGATATTGATCCGCTCGGCCTTGGTTGCTCGGGCGAGGTCGGCCTCCAGCGCGGTAATCTTACTCACTCGCAGGCCGATTGAGGGGTAGATCTCGTAACGAGTGATAGTCGGGCCACGAGTGATATCGCCAGCACTGACCTCGATCCCGAAGGCCTTCAGCGTTTCCACGATGCAGCTCTGCGTCGCCAGTAGCTCCTGCTGATCCGCCTCCGTCTCGGGCTCGGATTCATCGTAATCAAGCAGATCGAACCCAGGCAACTTGTAGCCCTCGAAGCCATCCGTGCTCAGCCCCGCATGAGTCGGGCGTTCGCCCATTTCCGAGCGTTTGCGATTCTGTGAGGAATCGATGATCTTCGGTTTAGGAATCTCCTTAAGCGGCAGTTGCGCCTGATCGTCCTCCTTAGGCTTGGCCTTCGCGGTAGATTTCGAGGCTGATTTTGACTCTTCTTTTTCGCCTGAATCGCCCTCCTTGATCTCTCGAGCATTGCTCAGTGGCTTGATCGGCAAAGTCGAGCCGCGGCGGCGCGATGCAGCCTTGGCCTTGGCTGCTCGGGCCTCTTTGCGCTTGGCCAAAAATTCGCCAAATGAGGTCTTAAGCTCGCCCAGACGGATCCATGATCCCTTGGCAAAAGACAGCGGATGCACCCCGGTCACGAGGATTGCCGAAATCAGATACAGCAGCGAGAAGATCAGAACCGAGCCTGGCACATTAAAGAACTTCACCAAAAACTTCGAACCAAGCAGATGACCAAAGGCCCCACCAGCTCCAGGCAGCTGCAACCGATCGACCCATCCATGTAGCGCCAGAGACTGCACATCCAGCAGGCCCGCACCGCTCAAGATCAGAACCACAAAAGCGAGCACCGTGCGCAGGCCAAACTTCGCCTTAAAAAACAAGAGCCCCAGCCCGATCCAAATCATCCCCGCCGGCACAAAATAGCCCGCCGCACCGCAAGTGATCAAGACCAGCCAGGCAATCAAGGCACCAACCACGCCGATCCAGTTGCGTGAAGGAGAGCTCATCTCGTCGTTCGGATTGCTCCCGGTCCACAAAGGAACATCCTCAGGCTGATACGACATCAAAGAAAGCAGCGCGATCACGCCAACAAATGTCATTAGGGTGCCGAGAATCTCCGGCCTGAGCCAGAAATTCGTTTCATTCTCCCCGCTACGACGGGTCTTGGACTTTGTTGATCCTGCCATCTTACTCTGAGCCGCTAACGGCCCTGTTGACGTAAGAGTCCACACTTGACCGCCTCAAGGCAAGGAAAACCCCACCTCACTTAAAAGTCAGGAAATCCGAAATTTGCCGTCCATCACCACTTCTCGATCTCCATTCGGATTCTTACGAGAACAGGGTGCTCCACCGCTTGACTTTTTCTCGGGGCTCACACAGCTTCGCTGCATGTGGTCAGCCGTTCCACCCAAGCCTAGGGTCATTTCATCAAAATCGTCGTTTACCGTTGTCGCCGCACGCTACAACGAACAGTTCACGGATTCCCTCGTCGACAACTGTGTCGCCGAGCTCGAAGAGCTCTCACCACAGACACGCGTCGACATCGTGCGCGTCCCGGGCGCCTTCGAAATCCCAGTGACCATCGAGAAAATCCTCAGCCAGGGTGACAAGCCCAACGTGATCATCGCACTCGGCCTCATTATCCGCGGCGAGACTGCTCATGCTGATCTCGTTGCAGATTGCGTGACCAAGGAACTGTCCAGCATCTCCATTCGTCACCAAACGCCGATCATTCACGAAGTGCTCTTGGTCGCTGACGAGAAACAGGCCTACGCTCGCTGCGTCGCCAGCAATCTCAACCGTGGCCGCGAGGCTGGTGCCGCTGCCGCTAACATGGCCGACCTCTTCGCTCAGATCGCGAAAAACTCCGACAAGTAATTCGCTATTTTGAAAAAATCCATGCGCCCCATCAGGGAAGCTGCCGTCCAGTTTCTCTACTGCCTTCATTTGGAAGGCGAGGAAAAGCCCCAGCCTTCGGTGGACTCCGCCTTCTGGGATAGCCTGCTTGAGCAGGACGAGGTCAAGCTCGCCAAGGCTAGGACCAAGGCCATCTTATTCATCGCCCAAGGTCGTGAGGCACGTCTCGAGAAGCTTGAAAAGCACACCGAGAGCGCCATCGAACAACTTCGCATCGATGAAAAATCGGAGTCATTCCGCAGCGCTCTGCTCCGCGTGCTCAACCTCGAGCAGCAGCTTACCAAGCGCCTTTTCACGCTCAACAAGGACAACCAGCAGACCAAGCACTCGGATGCCATCGACCTGCAAGCCCCGATCGAGGCCGTCTTCACGACCGACCGCGATCTGGTCGCCAGCCGCAAGAGCTGCCAACAAATGGCTGCGGACTTCCCCACTTTCAAAGTCGCCCTCGAACCTGTCTTCGGTGCGATGAACCGGCTGCAGCGAATTTCAGACCGTTTCCACACCATCAAAAACCCTCGCGAGTTCCCCTCGGATAATGCCACCAAGCACTTGGCCGCCGACGAAGCACGGATCGAGGAAATCAAATCCGGCGCCACTCAGATGGCCGCCGCAGTCCTCGAGAACGTCGAGCAATTGGATGGTGAGATCGCCAAAGTCGTCGAGAATTTCGATCCCGCGCGCCTCAACCCCGTTGACCGCGCCATCATGCGCCTCGCCACTTGGGAAATGCTGCACTGCAGCAAAGTTCCAAATCCAGTCGCCATCAACGAAGCCGTCGCCATCGCCAAACGCTACAGCACGAGCTCCTCAGCGAGTTTCGTCAATGGCGTCCTTGATTCGATCAACAAAGCTCAAGCAAGTGACTGACTATGGCAGGATTCTTCAAAAACATCGTTCAGAAGCTCCAGCGCAAGCCCGATGTCGATTGGGATGAACTGGAATCCGACCTCGTGCGTTCGGACATCGGCATCCGCATGACCATGGACATCATGGACGAGCTCCAGGGCTTGAGCAAAAAAGTCATGGGGGACGACGTCGTGGAGACTACCAAACGCCACATCTCAGAAATTCTCCCCGACGAGAATTTCCAGCTCAAGAAGCGCGAAAATGGGCTCCCCACCGTCATTCTCATGGTCGGCGTCAATGGCTCAGGCAAGACCACCTCAAGCGCCAAGCTCGCCAAGATGCTTCGCGACCAGGGCAATAAAGTCCTACTCGCAGCGGCCGATACTTTCCGTGCCGCAGCGGTCGAGCAACTCCAAGCTTGGAGTTCACGACTCAACTTAGACATTTACTGCGGCCGCCCGAACCAGGACCCCTCGTCGGTCTGCTACGAGGCGCAACAAAAGGCAATCCGTGAGGGCTACGACTTTGTCATTTGCGATACCGCGGGGCGCCTGCACACCCGCAACAACCTCATGGCCGAGCTCGAGAAGCTCAAGCGCACCGTTGGCAAGCAGGACGAGACTGCCCCTCACTGCACTCTCCTGGTCGTCGATGCCACCACTGGCGGCAATGCCATGGCTCAGGCCAAGGAGTTCAGCAAAGCCATCGAGCTCGATGGAGTGGTCGTGACCAAGCTCGACGGCTCAGGCAAAGGCGGCGTCGCCGTTGCCATCTATAATGAGCTGAAGATCGCCCCACGCTTCATCGGCACAGGCGAAGAGCCGGACCAGTTCGAAGTCTTCGAGAAAAGGCGCTTCGTCGACCAAGTGCTGTAAAGGCACCTCATGGTCCGCACTCCCTTGCTTTTCTGCGCCATCGAGTTCACCGTCGGCACATGGAACTTCAAGCGGTAAAATACACCATTTGGGCAGCTGATCGAGAGCGATGCCGCGACTTCTACCTGGCGCTTTTCGATGGTGGCTCGGTTAAGAAAGACAATGCTTTCATCACCGAACTCGATCTTGCGGGCGCGACCTTATCCATCCACGGCGGTGGCGAAGGCAAGCCAACCTGGACTGGCCTGAGCTTTCAAGTGGCTGACGTTGTCGCGGGTGGAGAGAAAGTCGCCTCGCTAGGCGGCATCCTACGTCAAAAGCCAGAACCCGAAGATGGTGAACCCGCTCACATCGCCATGTGCCAGGACCCCGATGGCAATCAATTCATGCTCACCCGCAAGCGATGAACCCGGCGTGCCCGCATTTACCGCAGGCCGCCCCAGACCTCCGGGCAGGCTACCCTCGACAGTGGAAAACCAGCGATCCACCGCGCCACTACCACGCCTGCCTGCAAACCGCTCAATCCCTCTGGCAACAGGGCCTAGCAGCCCAAGCGCTCTTGCAACTGAACAAGGCTCTCGCCTGCGAGATCGATGAGCCGCCCGTCCTCCCCTACGCCGCACTCTGCTGGATCATGGAGCAACCCCGCCCGACCGATTCAAGTAGCGATAGCGGTTTCCTCGGCAACCCCATTCGCCATTTCCAGCACCTCGCCAGCCGCATCACGCCCAAAGTCGGTCCGAATTTTGAAATTCGCCGTTGGCGAGCATGGGCATGCTTTCACCTCGCGGAGGCCTGCCTCGACCACAGCGATTACCCGAGAGATGAGCAACAAATCACCCGCGAATGTCTGGAAATTCCAGACATTCATCGAACCTTGGCTGAACTGCAAGAATCCGGCTGGCCCAACGAAGTGAAGACCGTCCGAGAACTTCTAAATTCTCAACCGAACATCTGAGTCGGGAGCATCTGGCCCGTCTCAATGAAATGGCGAATCGTTAGCCCAATAAAGAAAGCCAACGCAGCCAGTAGCAGTAGGAAGAACATCCCCCCGACTCCCAAGCCCTCCTTTTGAACGACCACGGGTGAGGCCTTTGACGACTTACGCACAGGCTCGTCATCGTCTTCATCTTCGTAAACGACCTTCTTCTTGGCCTTTTTAGGCTTCGTTTCTGGCAGCACCACCTCTTCCTCCTCATCGGAATCGTCCGCGCTCTCTGCACTTTCAGCCAGAAGAACCTTCTGCTGAGGTTCGTGATCTTCCTTGGCGAGCTCTTCCAGCTCCTCATCAGTGAACTCAGCCTCAAAGACCACGTCGCCAATCTTAATATCAATATCGGGAACCAGATCAATCGCGCTCATCCACTCACCGTCCAACTTCATCCCGTTGGTCGACCCCAAATCCTTCAGTGCGACCCCGCCCGGAACACGAACCATTTCACAATGGTGTGAAGAAATCGAAGAGTCATCTATAACAATATCGTTGTCACTGGCACGACCCAAAGTCGTCAGTTCACGGTCGAGTGGCAGGCGATAGGGTTGCGGTTTTTTACCGGAAACGGTGATCAGAACGCGTGGCATAGTATGGCGAGTTAGAGTGAAATCCGGATCGAAAGCGAGCAAGGATTTTTGCTTACAGCGACATCAGCCTACGAATTTGCCTTTTCCTGCTCTTGCTTGGCTGCAAATTCAGCCCTCGAGACTTTCCGGCACTCCGCCACGAAGAAATTACAGGCCTCCTGGCACTGCATCGGGATCGCCTTATCTTTTGGAATTCCATCAAGCACACCATCGAAGCGTGATGCCTCGGAATCCTCCAGCGGCGTCTCGTCGTCGAGCTTCCAGAGAATCTTTTTCAAACACTGATTGCCAGGCCCGCAAATTCGCTGGATCAAATCCTGAGCGCCCTCGTGACTGATCGTTTTGGCAAACTGATACATCCCCGTTTGGCGCTCCAGTTTATCGTAAAGATTCTGCACTCGAAGCCCGCCGTTGTTTTCAGTAACCCAAAGCGCCAGCTGCGCAGGATAGAAATGCTCCAAAGTCTCGCGCAACGCCTCGATGTCGCCGAGCTGATACCAGAAGCCGGATTTCAAATTCGCCTGCCCCTTGGTGAAGCGATACTCGCCATCCTCCGAATAGAGCCCCCATTCGCGGGCTTCCCGAGGATTGGTCATAAGATGCAGCGCGGCAGTATCGCCGGCCTCGACTTTTTCAAGATCGTGCAAATGACAGATCTGATAGCCCCCCGACCCTTCGACCGGCATCATCACCAACTGCCCGATATGCCGACGGCCGTCTTCAAGGGCCTGCTTGAGTGCCTTACTGAGTGGGTGCATGATTCAAATGTTTGGATTGAAAGTCGTGGACTTGGTCAAGGATCACATCGGCCATGTTCTTACCAGTGCCGATCGCCGAGCTGTAATAGAGAGTTTTATCACGCAAGTGGTAAGGGTTCTGACGGAAAACGTCGCGCTGGGAGGCAGCCAAGCCCTCTTCCTTTTCGATCCCCAATAGAACCGGAATATCTTGATAGCTGTGCAAGCCATCGGCGATGAAGAAGGGCACCACCACTGCATTTGGCGTCTTCGCCAAAGTCGCCCACTCGGCAATGAAGGGCTGCTCTTCCATGTAGGTATCGAGCACCGCAGCATAGCCAGCATCGGAATCAATAATCGCCTCCGCCTGCGCGCGCACCGCCTCGGTGGACTTCTTATTCAGGCCCGTGCCATGACCAACAATAAACAAGGTTGTCTCCTCAGGCGGCACCCCTGGCGCCACTTCCGCGGCACGCTTGCGGATCAAGCCCGTCATGTTCTGATGGATCCCCACCGGATCACAATAGTGCAGCCTTTTGCCGTCGCGCTCGGTCGTCGGCCCGGTCAGCTCGAGCTCACGCGGGATCACCTCCCGGGTGAAGTAACCCTCGGAAATAAATTCGGGCACAATATAGACTTCATCCGCGGCCACCCCATAGAGCACCTCACGCATTGATGGCTCCTCTTTCCAGAAGCACAGGTGGACCTCCGAAAATATCCCCCGCCGCTTGAGTTCATCCGCATGATCAAAATACGGGGTCGATGAATCCGGGTTCTCAGTAGACCCGTGACCAATGATAATGAGTGCCGATTGTTCCAACATAATTGCCTGCGCCATCCTTCGATGCGAAACCCCGCAGGGTCAACCGAAAGGTGGGAATTTCCCCCGCAAATCGCCCTCAGGCCGCCATCGGCTCGCAAATAGTGACCTAAAAGTGCCCTTTTCGCCCTAAGCCTAGCACTTTAGGCTTGCTCTATGCCCTCCACATCAGCAACTTGCCGCCCCGCTTTTCACTTTGCGGCGAGCAGTGTTGGTGCCCCAGAGCTGCTCTCCCATGCCGGGGCAATCGATGAAAAGCCTTAAAAACCAAGGAACCTAACCTTAACCAAACCCAATGAGTAAATCCAAACTAGCGGAACCTGAGAATCAAGAGCTCTCCGAGCTGATCGATTCCTCCTTCCGCGAATTCAAAGAAGGCAGCATCGTCAACGGCACGATCCTTGCCATCAAACCACAAGTCGTCCTCGTCGACATCGGCTACAAGTCCGAAGGCGCGGTAATGGCTTCCGAGTTCGAAGATGAAGAAATCGAAGTCGGTGACGAAGTTGAAGTCCTCCTCGAGCGTCTCGAGAACGACGAAGGCAACATCGTCCTTTCCAAAGAAAAAGCTGCTCACAAGCAGAACTGGGAAAAAATCGTCGGCGTCTATCACGACGGCGGCCTGGTCAAAGGCAAAGTCAAATCCGTCGTCAAAGGTGGCCTCATGGTCAACGTTGGTGTCGAGGCTTTCCTCCCCGGCTCACAAGTCGACATCATCCCACCCAAAGATCTCAACGAATACGTCGGCAACGTCTACGAATTCAAGATCGTCAAAGTCAACGACGACCGCAAGAACATCGTTCTTTCCCGTCGTGAAGTCATCGAGGCAGAGCGCGCCGAACAGCGCCAACAGTTCCTCCAAACCGTCAAGATTGGCGACAAAGTTCAAGGCCAGGTCAAGAACCTCACCGATTTCGGTGCCTTCGTCGACCTTCAGGGCATGGACGGACTTCTCCACATCACCGACATGAGCTGGGGCCGCATCAACCACCCAAGCGAAATGCTCCACATCGGCCAATCCGTCGAAGTGCAGATCCTCGATGTCGATCGTGACAAAGAGCGCGTTTCTCTCGGCCTGAAGCAAATGACCGACAACCCATGGCAGGACATCGAGCTCCGCTTCCCAATCGGTGCCACCGTCAAAGGCAAAGTCACCAAACTTCTCCCCTACGGCGCATTCGTCGAAATCGAGAAGGGTGTCGAAGGCCTCGTTCACGTCTCCGAGCTTTCTTGGACCAAGCGCATCACACGTCCTTCCGACGTGCTCGAGCTTGAGCAAGAAATCGAAGCCGTCGTTCTCGGCATTTCCACCGACGAGCAGAAAATCTCTCTCGGCGTCCGCCAGCTCGAAAGCAACCCATGGGACGAGATCGAAGCTCGCTTCCCAATCGGCACCAAGATCTCCGGCGAAGTCCGCAACCTCACCGCTTACGGTGCGTTTGTTGGCCTCGAAGAGGGCATCGATGGCATGATCCACGTCTCCGACCTTTCTTGGACACGCAAGATCAACCACCCATCCGAGATCCTCAAGAAGGGCGATCAAGTCGAAGCAGTCGTTCTTCAGATCGACCGCGACAACGAGCGCGTTTCCCTCGGCATCCGCCAGCTGGAAGACGATCCATGGTCAAACATCGACGACCACTTCAAGGTCGGCGATCTGGTCAAAGGCACCGTTCAGAAGATTGCTTCCTTCGGCGCATTTGTTGCCCTCGAGAACGAAATCGATGGCCTCGTCCACATCTCGCAGCTTAGCGAAGATCACGTCGAGAAAGTCAAAGACGTCCTCAAAGTCGGCGACGAAGTCGAAGCCCGCGTCATCAAGGTCGACAAAGTCGAGCGCCGCATCGGTCTTTCCGTCAAGGCAGTCGATTACGATCCAGAGCAACTCCAGCGCGAGTCTCAGTCCTTCGATTCCCTCAAGCCAAGCAGCGACCTCGTTGGTCTCGAGCAGGCATTCGACATTGCCGCAGGCACTGGCGAAGAGTGGAGCCC
>CAXIBU010000085.1:0-11946 GCA_964021555.1 uncultured Verrucomicrobiales bacterium
GATTATCCGTAAAATGCCTTAGCCGTCCGCATTTGCACCGCATAAACTTGGTGCATTTTTGATTGGAGTCTTGGGGCCCTTCCAGTAAGGCTTCGCACAGATGACTCTTCTGATGAACTTTGGCTGGCTCGGGCTCGGGCTGGCGATGCTTTACTTTGGTGCGGAATGGCTCGTGAAGGGCAGCTCCGCGCTGGCGCTTCGTGCCGGAATTTCTCCGCTAGCCGTTGGCCTGACCGTAGTCGCCTTCGGAACCAGTGCGCCTGAACTGGCGGTGAGTATCGATGCGACGAAAATCGGCCAAGGAGGACTCGCTTTGGGCAATGTCGTTGGCTCAAACATTTGCAACCTTGCTCTGGTATTGGGAGCCGCCGCCCTGGTGCGCCCGCTGGGCATTCACCGCCAGGTCGTGCGCTTCGATCTCCCCTTGCTCATCGTAGTCAGCCTGGTCTTCATCGGCTTTCTCTTCAACGACGGCGATGTATCACTGGTCTCACGAACGGAAGGTATTATTCTGACGGCGGGAATTGTGGCCTATGTCGCCTACAGCCTCATCCAATCGAAGCGCCAAAGTCTCGCTGATTCCGCCGCTGATGTCGAAGTCGAAGGGCTTGAGGCGGATGAGGTAGAAGCTGCCAAAAAGGCCAGCCTCCCGCAGATCCTGTGGTATCTGGCACTGATTATCGTCGGCCTCCTCATGTTGGTCAAAGGCGCGGATTTCTTGATTAAAGGCGGGGTCACCATTGCTGAAATCTTCTCTGTTCCCAAGACTCTCATTGGGCTGAGCCTCGTGGCCATTGGCACCTCACTCCCCGAGCTCGCGACCTCGATCGTCGCCACCCTTCGCGGCCACGGTGACATCATTACGGGAAATGCGGTTGGGTCCTGTATTTTCAACGTCATGGCGGTCATCGGAATTGCCGCCATCATCAGCCCAATCTCAACAACCGAACTGAAGCACGCCGACCTTTTCACCATGCTTGGGGTTACGGTGCTGATGCTGCCTTTCATGGCCTCGAAACGATCAATCTCAAGAATCGAGGGCGCGGTCCTCATTGCCGGTTATCTCGGCTACTGCGTCTACCTGTTCAAGGCATACTGACAAAAGACGCATCATCATATCACGATGCGAAGATTTGAACTTGATTGAGACGGATATTTCCCTAGGCTGGCGCCGATGCCAAGACCCGACGCCACCGCCGAACTGACCGCCGCTCTCGAACAACGCATTCTGGTGCTGGATGGTGCCATGGGCACGACCATTCGTGGCTACGGTCTGGACGAAAAACAAGCCCGAGGCGAGCGATTCCAGGACGCCCCTAAAGACCTCCTCAACAACGGCGACATCCTGTCGCTGACCCAGCCCGAGGTCATTGCCGACATCCACAAGCGCTTCCTGGAGGCTGGGTCCGACATCATCGAGACCAATACCTTTTCCGGGACTGCCATCGCCCAGTCCGAATTTTTCGTCGAAGATCCGCGCGAGACCGGCTCAGGTCGCAAGGACCCCGAATTTTTCCAACGCGAAGTGCTGGAAAACGAATTTCTCATCCAGCTCGCTCACGACATCAACTTTGAGAGCGCCAGGCTCGCCCGCATCGAATGTGACAAAGTCGAGGCCACCACGGGCCGCAAACGCTACGTCGCCGGAGCCATCGGCCCGCTCACCGTCTCGCTGACCAATTCCCCGGACGCAGAAGACGCCGGCTTCCGCACCGTCACTTTCGACCAAGTTCTCATCGATTACAAACGCCAGATCCGCTCGCTGATCGAGGGTGGGGTCGATATCCTGATGGTCGAGACGATTTTCGATGCCCTCAACTCAAAGGCCGCGCTAGTCGCCTGCCAGGAAGTCTTCGACGAGGACAACTGCCACTACCCCATCATCATTTCCGCAGCAGTCGGACGTGGTGGTGAGACGATGATCTCGGCGCAGAAAGTCGAGGCCCTGTGGAATGCCGTCGCTCACGTGAAGCCACTGGCTATCGGCCTCAACTGCTCGCTCGGACCAGATCTGATGCGTCCATTCGCCGAGGAACTCTCCGGCATCGCCGAAACCTTTACCTCGTGCTACCCGAATGCAGGGATGCCGAATCCCCTGTCGGAAACCGGCTTCGATCTCGGGCCACAGGACATGCACGACTACCTCAAGGACTTTGCCGAGAGCGGGTTCATCAATTTTGCTGGTGGCTGCTGCGGCAACACACCCGAGCACGTTGCCGCCATCGCCAAGGCTGTCGAGGGCGTCACGCCACGCGCCATCCCCGAGCGTGAGAAGGTCATGCGCCTTTCCGGCACTGAGGCCTACAATCACACCGCTGATAAGAACTTTCTCATGATCGGCGAGCGCACCAACGTCGCCGGATCCCCGCGTTTCCGCAAGCTCGTCGCCAATGGCAAGCTCGACGAAGCACTTTCGGTCGCCCGCCAGCAGGTGGACAACGGGGCGAACGTCATCGATATCTGTTTCGATGACGGCCTCATCGACGGCGAGGAAATGATGACCCGCTTCCTCCAGCTCGTGCAATCGGAGCCGGACATTACCAAGGTGCCGATCATGGTGGATTCCTCACGCTGGGAGATCATCGCAGCCGGGCTGAAGTGCCTTCAGGGCAAAGGTGTGGTGAATTCGATCTCGCTCAAAGAAGGCGAAGAGCGCTTTAAAGAGCAGGCCCGCACGATCATGAAATACGGGGCAGCCGTCGTGGTCATGGCCTTTGACGAACAAGGCCAGGCGGCCACTTATGAGGATAAAATCCGCATTTGTGAGCGAGCTTACCGCTGCCTGGTCGATGAACTCGGCTTCAATCCCGAGGACATCATTTTCGATCCGAACATCCTCACCGTCGCCACCGGAATCGAGGAGCACAACAACTACGCGCTCGACTTCATCAATGCCACCCGCTGGATCAAAGAAAATCTGCCTGGAGCCAAGGTCTCAGGCGGCGTTTCCAATATTTCCTTCTCGTTCCGCGGTAACAACATCGTTCGCGAGGCCATGCACTCGGCTTTCCTCTACCACGCCGGACAGGCTGGCATGGACATGGGCATCGTCAATGCCGGCATGCTGGAGGTTTACGATGAGATCCCCAAGAAGCTCCTCACCGCCGTCGAAGACGTCCTGCTCAACCGTGATCCTGATGCCACCGAGCGCCTGCTCGATCTGGCGGAGTCCTACAAGGGCCAGGCCGGGAAGAAGACCGAAGTCGATCTCAGCTGGCGCGAAGAGAGCGTCGAGAAACGACTCGAACATGCCCTTCTGAAAGGGATCGATACCTACATCGTCGAAGACACCGAAGAAGCCCGGGTCAAATACGAGAAGCCACTCAAAGTCATCGAAGGCCCGCTCATGGATGGCATGGGCGTGGTTGGCGACCTCTTCGGAGCCGGAAAAATGTTCCTCCCACAAGTGGTCAAATCGGCTCGGGTGATGAAAAAATCCGTCGCCCACCTCGAGCCATACATGGAGGCCGAGAAGGAGATCAAAATACTCGGGATCGTTGAACAACTTCAAAAGGACAACCCCGCCTTGTCTGACAACGACGCCCGCAATCAGGCAGAAAAGTCGCTCACCGCCGGTCGTGTCGTCATGGCCACGGTCAAGGGTGACGTTCACGATATCGGTAAGAACATCGTCGGCGTCGTCCTCGCTTGCAACGGCTTCGAAGTCATCGACCTCGGGGTCATGGTCCCTGCCGACCGCATCATTGATACCGCCATCGACAAGGGTGCCGACATCATTGGCCTGTCCGGTCTGATCACACCATCGCTCGATGAAATGGTTCACGTCGCCAAAGAAATGCAGCGTCGTGAACTCAATCTGCCCATTCTCATCGGCGGCGCCACCACCTCCCCTGCCCACACCGCCGTCAAGATCGCCCCGCACTACGACGGCCCCATCGTGCACGTTCTCGATGCCTCGCGCTCGGTCCCCGTCACCAGCTCTCTGCTTTCCGAGGACGGAAAAGCCCAATTCGTCGCTGACAACGCAGCCCGACACGAAAAACTCCGCGCGAATTTTAACAAGAAGGACAAGAAGTCGATCTCCCTAGAGGAAGCCCGCGCCAACCGACCAAAATTCGATTGGGAAAATTACCATCCCGCCCAGCCCGAATTCATCGGCACCCGCGCGATCAAGAACCAATCCCTGCGCGAGCTCGCTAACTACATCGATTGGACCCCATTCTTCCACGCTTGGGAAATCCGCGGCGTCTGGGATCGCGAGACCGAAACCCTTAAGACCCGCAACGCCGGCGGTGCCGAGCAAGCCCAGCAGCTCTACGCCGATGCCAAGGAACTGCTCGAAGAAATCATCGAGCAAAAGAAATTCACCGCCAATGGCGTCTACGGCTTTTTCCCCGCCTACGCGGTTGGAGATGATATCGTCCTCCCCGAGCATCAGGCCACCTTCCACACCCTGCGCCAGCAGATGGAAAAAACCTCAGACAAGCCCCACGTGGCACTGAGTGATTTTGTGAGTGGCGTCTCCCACCGTGGCGGAGGCTCTCAGCCTCCTAGCCCAACAAATGCAGAGCACACAGAACGTGGCGGAGGCTCTCAGCCTCCTAGCCCAGAAGATTCATTCACCCCAAGCTACCTCGACCCCGGTGCCGAAATCACCAAAACACAACAGCACCTTCCCCACTGGCACCAAGACCAAGCGACTTACGCAGTTACCTTCCGCCTCAATGACTCTCTAGACCAAAAGACCATCCAGAACTACCGACTTGAGAAGTCCCAGCTGGAAGCTGCCATCCACAAAGCCAAGTCTGAAGGAGACTCAAAAACCGCCGGGCAATTCGAATCCCGACTCAGGGACGCCTACCGGACACACATCGAAGAAGCGCTGGACGCAGGCAGCGGGTCATGCGTTCTAGCAGACTCCAAATGTGCTCAAATCGTGGCAGACGCCATCCTCAAGTTCGAAGGTGAGCGGTATCAGCTCGCCGCTTGGTGCGTGATGGCCAATCACGTTCATCTTGTCATCAAGCCAATGGGCGACCACTCACTATCCTCCATCCTTCAGGGAATCAAAGGCACCACCGCCCGTGCCATCAATAAGCTGCTGGGCAGGACGGGTCCGCTCTGGAAGAAGGAATCCTATGATCACCTCATTAGGGACGAAGAGGACTTGGCTCATCAAGTTCGCTACGTGTTGGATAATCCAGTCAAAGCAGATTTGGAGAATTATCCTTTTGTAGGTTCTGCTAATGAAACTAAGGCGAGGAGGCTGAGAGCCTCCGCCACGAAAACCCCCACCGACCACGTCGGGGCCTTTGTCGTAGGGATTCATGGGGCGCATGAATGGTCCGAGGAAGTTGATAAAGCCAACGATCCCTACAAGGCCATCCTGATCAAAGCCGTGGCAGACCGCTTGGCCGAGGCCTTTGCCGAGCTTATCCACCACCGCGCGCGCGTCGCTTGGGGCTACGAACGCCCGAACGAGTTCAATCACAATGAGCTCATCAAAGAGATCTACCGCGGCATCCGCCCAGCCCCCGGCTACCCCGCCCAACCAGACCACACGGAGAAAGTCACGCTCTTCAAACTGCTCAACGCCACCGAAGAGACCGGCGTCGAACTCACCGAATCCTGCGCCATGCACCCCGGTGCCGCCGTCTCCGGGCTGCTCTTCTCACACCCGGAATCCAGCTACTTCGCCATCACTGACCTGCAAAAGGACCAGATCGAAGACTACGCCAAGCGCAAGGGATGGACCATCGAAGAAGCGGAAAAATGGCTCGGCCCGTGGCTTGGTTACTAAACATGATTCGCCATCAGGTTTGCTCCCCGCCCCACAACCCCAGTATGAAATTAGGTTGCCCCTCCTTGATAGTTAAGATAGCTTAATCAACTGAACCCAGAAAAACATCCCTATGATTAAAGAATTCAAAGAGTTTGCCTTCAAAGGCAACGTTGTCGACATGGCCGTTGGTTTCATCCTCGGCGCAGGCTTCACCGCAGTGGTTAAAGCATTTGTCACCTACATCATCATGCCTCCGCTTGGTTTGCTCACCGCTGGCATTAATTTCAAGAACCTCAGCTATACGCTCAAAGAGGCTCAAGATGGAAAAGAGGCCGTGGTCATCAAATACGGTCAGTTCATCGACGAGACTATCGCCTTCATCCTGCTCGCCTTTGTTGTCTTTATCATCGTGAAGAAACTCATCGCTGGCATGAAAAAGGAAGAAGAGAAGAAGGAAGCCGCGCCACCAGAGCCGAGCAAGGAGGAGAAACTCCTCACCGAAATCCGCGACCTTCTTGCCAAGAAGGCGTAATCATAATTTCTCTCAATAAGCCTCTGGGACATCTGCTCCCAGGGGCTTTTTTCATCTGACAGAATGGCTTCGTGAGCTTAAGCTTCACCTCAAATGCTTCGACTCCAATTTATCTGCAGCCTTTTTCTAGTCCTTTGCTCATGCGCAGCTGAGAAGAGCCCTGCACGACGCCCCGCCAGCCTGGCGATCAGCGAAGTTAAATTGCCTGAGGGCACCAGTGAACCTCGTAGTGAGCTTATCAAGAGCGGTCTCAAGCTGACGAAAAGTCATGGATGGCTCAAATATAAGTTCGGTAGTGCCGATCCAGCCAAGGGTGGCTTCGACTGCTCGGGAGCGACTTTCTACCTGATGAGCAAGGCCAAGCTCAGCCCGCCACGAACTTCCAGTGCTCAATACCTTTGGGTCAAGGATGCCGACAGGCTCCATTCAGTGGAAAAGGGCATCACTGATCTCAATGACCCTGCTTTCAGCGAACTCAAAGTCGGCGACCTGCTCTTCTGGGCCGGAACTTACAAGCCCACGGACGGGCGCAAGACCAAGGTGACGCATGTCGCAATCTATGCCGGCCAGGATTCAGAGGGACGTCACATCATGCTGAACTCCAGCAATGGCAGGAGCTACAAAGGCAAACGGCAGAACGGATACGGCGTCTTCGATTTTCGGCTTCCCTCAGCCAAGTCAAAATCGACTTTCCTCGGCTACGGCAGCCCACCGGGGCTCAATTGAAAATGCCCACAAAAAAGCCGCTCCCGAGTGAAATCGAGAGCAGCTTTTGGGAAAGGTGGAGCTCAGTATTTGACGCCACAGCCGTATGGCTTGGTCTTGGGTTTGGTCACGGGTTTACCAGCGAGCACCTCATCAAGTGCCTTCGAGACATAGTTCTCAGCATCTGCGATATCGGCTTGCTTTGGCGAGCGGTTGCTATCGATCGCACCGTCATAGACCAGCTTGCCATTGCTGATGACGAACATGTGCGGCGTGTTGCTCGCTCCGTAGGCCTTGCCAACCTTGCCGTCACGATCTAGCAAGATATGAGTCGAGGCATCACCATGCTCAGCCGCCTTGGTTTTATATTCGCTGGCAGTGTAATTGCCCTGCTTGCCCTCAGGCCCGGAGCTGATCGTTAGCCACACCACACCTTTGTCGGTGTATTTCTTCTGCAGCCCGGGCATGTCGCCCTTGACGTAGAATTTCTTCACGAACGGGCATTCGTAGTTGGTCCACTCGAGAACGATCGTCTTGTCCAGATGGTCAGCCAGCTTCACCTCGACCCCGTCGAGATTTTTCAGAGTGAAATCGGGCGCGGATTCCCCGATTTTAGCCTCTTTTGCCATGACTGGAGCTGAGAGAAGGGCACAGGCAGCACCTGCGATTAGGGTAAATTTGAATGGGTTGTATTTCATAAGCACCTGCAGTTTAGCACAATGTATTGGAATTGCTGAAAATGTTTTCACTTCACGGTAACAATCAGCGGACGCTTTAGCTTCCCTCCCATCAACAGCACCTTGAACTCTTTTGGCAGTTCCTCGAAAAATTCACTCTTCGCTACGGTCGCCGTCACCTTGTTGTCTTGGCGCACCCAAGTGGGCAGCCCATGCCCGCAAATTCCCTCTTGAGTAGCGAGCAGGTCGGCTTTCCCGAGTTCTGTGCCCTCAGGTAGGACGATGGTAAAGAGTAGATTATCTCCATCAATCGTCACGCCGCCGTTCCAGTCGACCGCCAAAGGCATTTGGTTTAGCTTCTCAGTCAAGGTCTCAGCCTGTTCGGAAGCTCTGGGTGCCGCCTTGGTGACTTCCAAAGGGAGCAGCAATTCGACTTCACCGGGAATGCATGCCTCGTCGTCACAAGTTAACCAGCCAAGCTTGCCAGCCAGCTGCACCGGTCCAACGGCCGAATCGGCGGGCACTGTCACCTGCGAGAACAAGTAGATCTCTTCTTCATAACCGATATTATTCATTCCCATGCTTTTAAAACGATGGGGCGCAGGAAATGCCAGCGGCGTTGCCGACCAACCCTTTGGCAATTTCCATTCGACGCTAGTTGGCATGCCGCCCTCACCGGGATTGGTCCAATAAGTGTGCCAACCGCGATCCGCCTTCAAACGAAAGGCAACCCAAATGGTCTGGCCCGGATTGACGGTTTCGCTCATCGAGAGCAATTCAGCGACCGCTTTGCCGCCGCGCTTCTCACCGGCAGTTGATAAGGCAACGGAAAACATCAGGGTAAAAAAAGCAATGAATCTAAATAGCATGCCAGAATACTAGTCGGATTCTGCTTTTTCTCAAGCAAGCAATGCTTCGACATTGGCAATCCGCTCGACCAAGGCTATGTCACCCGCATGTCTCTTCCTGTCGAACACACGGACCCCATTAATTCCCGTATCCTCACCGTCTCCGAAGACCTCGTCCAAGGCTTCCAGCGCCATCCCTTCGAGTCCATCGCCGAGGCCTCCGGTGTCGAATTGGAAGTCGTGCTCGAACGAATCCGCGCGATGCTCGAGGCGGGAGTCGTTCGCCGTGTGCGCCAGACCCTACTCGCCACCAAACTTGCCCACGGGGCACTGGTTGCTTGGAAACTTCCCGAAGAGAACATCAATCCCGCCTTTGACTTCATGGCTAAAGAAGACCCCTTCTCAGGCCACGTCGTTATCCGCTCCACCGATCAAGATATCTCCGGCTCCGGCTACCGACTTTGGACGACCTTGAAGGCACCCCAAGGCCAGAGCCTCGAGCACCACGCCGAAGTGCTCAAGCGCCTAGTCGGCGCTGAAGAGTTCATCCTAATGCCAGCCAATGGCGTCTTTGCCCTCGGCGTCGGCCACGTCCGCCGCAAGGGTCTCGAGCCCGGAGCGAAGACCGACGATCCCGCCGTAATGATGACCACCACCACGGTCGAACTCAATGAGGAAGAATGGAGAGTTCTCATCGCCCTCAAAGAAGAGCTCGCCCCTGAGGAAATCATCGCCAATTGCTGGGACGCTCGTGCCGAGCAGGCCGGAGTGAGCTTGGAACGATTCTTCGAAGTCGCTGAAGGACTCGACAAGAAAAAGGTCATCGGACGCTTCTCCACCTTCCTCGAACACGTCAAGCCATCCGCTACCGGCGAGCGCGTCACCCGTTTCAACGGACTTTTCCACTGGGCGGTGCCGAAGGGTCGCGAGCAGGAGGCTGGTGGCGAAGTCGGCAGGCATCACTGCATGACCCACGCCTACTGGCGCGAGGGCGGGCCTCGCTTCGGCGACGTCAACATTATGGGAGTCGTTCACGGCACCGAGAAAGACAAAGTCCTCGAGCACAAGGCTGCCATCGATGCCCACCTCGAAAAATGCGGCATCCCCGTCAGCTACACCGCCGTCTTCTGGGGCGGTCGCTCCGAGATCAAGCCCTCCGAAATCTCCCCCGTCGTCTACCAAGAATTCCACGACAAGTGGAAAGATGTCGAACGTGCTTTTTGAGCTGGCGGGTGAGAAAAAACAAAGAGCACCGCTCTGTGGGGTGAGGGTGGAAAAACGATCGAATTGGTCTTTACGGCCAAAATTCGCGGATCTATTCTCATCAAGGTATGAAACTCCCTGCCCTTCTTCTCTCAGGCACTAGCCTGCTCCTTGCCCTCCCTAGCTCGACTCAGGCGGCCACATCTCTCTTCATCCCAACGGCCGATGGAGATGTTCAGACCTTTGGTGGTGACAGCCTCGATACCTCAGACGTCCGTCTCACTACGACCCAGTCAGGTGGCTTGGAGCGCCACATCATATTGGAATACGACCTCAATACGATTCCTTCCGGCTCGACCGTCACTTCAGCATCCATCGAGCTAGTCAAGGATGGAGGCTTTGCCAATACAGGCTCGAATCCGATCCCCCTTAACTTCTTCCTATTTCTCGGCGACGGCACTGTAGGCATCAGCGATTTTGGTGCGGCAGCCACCGCTGCTGGGACGCTCAGCATCCCCATTGCCTCTGGAACTCCAGCTAACGGCACGGCATTTTCCCACAACTTCTCGGACAACTCAGCCATTCAAAGCGCCATCGATTCCACAGGCCTGCTAACCGTAAGGATCGAGACCGATAGTTTTGCGACCGCCAACTTCGCTTCACTTGAAAACACCTCCGAATTGATCGCCCCCACATTGACTGTCAATTTCGTCCCGGAACCCAGCAGCACCTTGCTGATCGGCCTCACCAGCTTTTTCGTGCTACAACGCCGCAAGCGATAAGAAGCGACCTCGCTCATTGACTCGCTAAATGCCACGGCCTTAACTGGAACATGGTTTCGTTCCGTTCGCTTGTTCTACTCTTCGGATTTCTCGCCCTAGATGCTATAGGCACCCTCACCGCTCAGGAGGTCGATGATGGATACGACCCTTTTGATCCCGAGAGCACGTATCTTCCTGAAAGCCACTGGCCGGAAGTCATCAAATTCGACTATCGAGCTTACGACGTGCCTCTGGCGAAGGCCGACGAATTGACTCGTTCACGCAAGCTCGTTGGCCAAGACGATGAGCTCTTGGCTACGCTCAGCAAACTTTCGGTTGAGAATACGGTTAAGCTCGTAGAACTCGCCAATACAACGGGTCGTCCGGGCGAAACAGTCACTATCCAGAGCGTTGAAGAGATCATCTACGAGACTGAATACCTCCCGCCATATCAGCCTCAGGAACCAGACGAGGAAGAATCCGCCCCTCAAATGGACGGGGCAAATACTTCTGCCATCGCCACGCCTTCCGCATTCGAAACTTGGCACGCTGGCCTAAGCCTGGAAATGGAAAGCACGCTGGGAGACCAAGACAACATTATCGATTTCCGCTTTGCCCTCGAGCAAAGCGAACTAGTCCGTTTTGAACCCATTGCCAAAGTCGACGAAGCAAAGTCGCATTTTCCGTTCAGCATGCCGAGGTTCCATGTTCAACAGATCAGCACCTCTCACACCGTTGGCAGTGGTCACAGCCTCCTACTAGGCATCACCACCCCTCTGAACGAGCAGAAGGAGCCTTCCAAAACCCACCGCCGCATGCACTTCATGACGGTCAATATCGATCGCATCAAACCGACTCAAAACTGATGATCCGCTATCTCACCTTTTTCGCCATCGCCTTCCTCAAGCTCAATGCTGCCGAAGGCGTATTACTCCCTAACGAAGCACTTCCCGCTGATCAAACTCGCTACTGGTCACCAGGCATGAGCCTCTGCTGGGAAGAAGCGAAGAGTGCCCAAGGCTTCACCATCGCCAAGCCCGACCCCGCCGGGAACCTCAAGCAGCTCGATAAAATCCAGGCGGACCCCACCAAGATCCTACCCAAGGACAGCTACTTCATCTACTCCGGACCGGCCGATGGCGAGACCGAGCAGATCATCAACCAAACCCTCAGAACCCGCTGGCCCAAGGATGCCAAGCCAGTCAAAATCCCAGCAATGCTACCTGGCAGCATCTTCAGTTTCGCCTACTTCAATCACCAATTTCGCTACAAGCGAAGGTTCTACCGCAGCAAAAAGTCCGGCCTCAACTTCAAAGTCGGCGATGCAGAAAGAGAGGTCGGCTTCTTTGGAATCAAGGGAAAAGTGGCCGCCGAATATCCCGTCGAAGTCCTCAACTATGGAGAAGAAGGTAAGAGCTATACCCTTGAGATTCCAGGCCAAGACCCGAATCAAAGCTTAGTCCTGATGATGGAACCG
>CAXIBU010000086.1:0-11918 GCA_964021555.1 uncultured Verrucomicrobiales bacterium
GATGAGGGATTCGAGTTCTTTGCCGTAGTCGAGGTAGCTTTGGTAGCACTGGTCCCAGTCGGGGGACTGTCCGTCCTGGACGTGGAAGACGGTGGCGACGTGGGGCTCGATGGCGATGAAGCCGTCGTATTGCTTGCTCGCGAGGTCGGCTAGGATGCGGGGGATCTCGGCTTGACCGTGTCCGGGGAAGACGTAGTCGGGTTCTTGATCGGGGGCGACTGGGTTGAGACAGTCTTTGATGTGGACGTGGATGACCTGCTCGCGCACGGTTTCGTAGAACTCCCAAGGATCCTGCCAAGGGAAGCTACCATCGGCTTGCGGCTTGGAACGGTCCAATTGGAAGACGGGATTGCCCGTATCAAAGATGAGTTTCAAATTCGGGACTTCGTCTAACAGTCTTAAGGTATGTTGTGCCGAGAAGCCACCGTAGTTCATGCAGTTCTCGTGGGCGGCGGTGAGGCCGGCATCAGCGAAGCGGCTGACGATTTCCCTGAGCCGGCGGATGCGCTCGGCTTCCTTTTGGTCTTCTCCCCATGGGTTCTGCGCATAGGACATGATGCGCACGATCTGGGTGCCGAGGCGTTGCATGCGCGGGATGCAGCGCTCGATCTCGTCGAGTGTGATTTGAAAATCGGAGTCGATGGATTTCGCCCAAGTTCCGATCAAGCTGCCAAATTCGGCGACTTTGATGCCGCTGTCTTCAATCTGTCCGGCGCAGGTATCGAAGGTGGCCTCATCGAGGTCGTGCCAGTTGGTGCCGTCGACACCGCGTGCGGAGAGGTATTGCCAGCCCAGTTCTTTGGTGACCTTGATCTGGTCTTCCAACTTAGGGGAGGCTTCGTCGGTAAATCCGGTGAGTTTCATCATGATTAGAACTTGGAGAGGTCTTGCCACTCGCCATTAGCTCGGGCGCTGGCGTAGATGGCCTGGATCAGGGCGACGGCTTTGCGCGCTTCCTGTCCGTCGATGGCTGGGGTCTCGTTGGAAGCCACCGCTTGCACGAAGTCTTCGAAACACTTTTGATGGCCTGAAAAATTGATCGCAGTCGGGTCATTCGCCCCGAGACCGGCGGCGGACCCGGTCATGAGATTGGCGCGAATTTCTTTATCTTCAGGCCGCTGCTCGGCGAAGTCCCAGACCCGGAATGATTCGTCGGAAAGAAAGGCGCTGCCCTGATCGCCGCACACGTGGACCTCGGCGGGGTGTCCGCTAGATGACCAGCAGGCGGTCGAGCCTTGAATGACGCCACGAGCACCATTTTCAAATTCGAGAATTGCCACCGCGGTGTCCTCGACCTCGATGCCCGTGTGGGCGAGGCAGGCGACGCTTGCCGAAACTCGTTTCACGTCGCCAGCCAAGTAAATGAGTTGGTCGATGGCATGGATCCCCTGATTCATTAGGGCGCCTCCTCCATCAAGCTTCCAAGTGCCGCGCCACGCGCCGGAATCGTAATATTCCTGGTCGCGGAACCACTTGATCGAGGCCTCGGCGAGGGTCATTTGTCCGAAGCGAGATTGGTCAGCGGCCGCCTTAAAGGCTTCGACCGCGGGGCTGAAGCGTCGGTTGAAGATGCCGCCGAGAGTGACCCCATTTTCGGCACAGGCGGCGATCATTTGATCAATCCGCTCGGTGCTCACTTCCATCGGCTTCTCAACGAGCACGTGTTTGCTGGCCTTCGCTGCGGCCAGGCAGGGTTCGAGGTGTGCACCGGATGGGGTGGCGATGGTGACAAGGTCGAGCTCGGGGTCGGCAAGGAAGGTATCGAGATCGGAATGGGCGGTGCACTTGAACTCATCTGCAAAGGCGGTGCCTTTTTCAGAATTCCGAGCGTAGACCGAGTGCAAGGTGCCGCCCGACATGGCGGCAATCGCTTGAGCGTGGAAGCGTGCGATCATGCCCACGCCAATGATGCCAATTTTCATGAACGGAAGCCTAACGACGAAGGCCCCTAGGTCAACTCCTGGGCGGCCTGATGTCAGGTTTTAAGTGATTAAATCGATTCGATTTGTGAATTTGTCACGATGAGTGTCAGAGGCTTGCTGTAGCCAATCGAATTTGGCTAGCATAACAAATGCATTTCCGACGATTCTCGATTCTCGCACTCCTTATCGGCCTATTGGCCTTATCTAATATGGCCCTTGCTGAGAAGAAAACGCAGGTGTTCTTGCTGGCGGGGCAGTCGAATATGGATGGTCGTGGCAATGGCAGTGCGCTATCTGAGCAGGACAAGGAGAGGCTCGAAAAGGCCGGGGAGCGGATTCAGTTTTACTACAACGGTGCCGATGCCAGACCGCTCGGCGTGACGATCCCGGCCAAGCATACGGCGAAGAAATTCAATCTGACTAAGGTGTTCGGGCCCGAGCTTTTCTTCGGGATTGAGTTGGCGGAGGCCTACCCCGATACCAAGTTTATTTTCATCAAGCGCTCCTTGGGCGGAACTTCGCTCTATGGATGTTGGAATCCGAATTGGACGGTAGAAAAGGCGACTTTGATGGGCGAGGAGGCGCGGCCCAAGCTGTTCACCGAATTTACCAATGATTATCGCAAGGTGCTCAAGGGCATGCCTGAGGAGTCCTATGAGCTTAAGGGGATGTTATGGGTCCAGGGCGAAAGTGATAGCGGGGTCAAGAAACGGGGGCCGAAGCCAGCAGATAGCTACGGCGCGAATTTGAAGGCTCTGATCAAGCAAGTGCGCCAAGACACCGGAGTGCCGGAGCTTCCTTTTATGATGCTGCAGGTCGGTAGTGGCAAGGTCGTTGAGGGAATGAAAGCGACTGCCAATGATCTTCCCAAAGTCGCCTTTATCCCACAAAGCAAAGATCGCAAAGCTCCGAACTTCTTGCCCACCTACGGCCCGCCAATCGGTCACTACACCGAAGTGGGAATGAAGAAGATAGGCGAGATGTTCGCCAAGACCTATCTCAGCGAATTTGCTGGAGCGGAAGAGAAATGAGATAGAGGGTCACGAGCGAGCGCTGCTCTAAGATATGAAAAGACGTCTCAAGTTTTGGCTAAAAGTCGCCGTTTCGCTGGCAGCACTGGCAGGGGTAGCGGCCCTTTTTCTCTATTCTCAGGTCGTTCTGCCTGCGGAGCGAATGGATGCGCTGGTTCAGGCTGGGGGCGAAGGAATGAGCGATCAGGAAGTCAGAGAGATTTGTCACGACTGTCTGCGCTGGATTGATCATCATGAGGCGCTCTTGATCTTGATTGAGATAGGTGACGAATCTTCTATTCCTTTCCTCATCCGTTCTCTGAACCGCCTGCGAGATACTCAAATGTGCCCTAAAGACCATTGCATCGAAGCGCTGGAGAACATCACTGGTGAGCGCTTCGGGGAGGATATTGATGCTTGGAATACATGGTATGAAGAACGCTAGATTGCTCCCTTTCTATGAGTGGTCGTTTCGGCACTGGCAGAGTGGGAGAATTGACCTTAGGGTTTCGACATGAGCGATTCAACGAGTCTTCAAGTGACGGTCAAAGAATTCGGAAAGGCAGCCGGGGCGGTGGAGCTAGAGCGGGTTGGGCGCGAGCAGCTGGTCGAGGGCGAGTTGAGAGTGAAAGTCGTGGCCAGTCCGGTTAATCCAGCGGACCTCAATTATATCGAAGGCACCTACGGGGTGAAACCCGAGCTGCCCGTGAGGCCAGGACTGGAAGGGGTGGCGACGGTGCTGGAGTCGCGGGACGCCGGATTTTCCTCTGGTGACGAAGTCATCTTCGTCGAGCAGTGCGGAGCGTGGGGCGAAGAGCTTGTGGTTCCTGCACGTGCAGTGGTGCGAATTCCACGGGGGATCGATCCGTTACAGTCTGCGATGTTGAAAGTTAATCCGCAGACGGCGAATCGGCTCTTGCTTGATTACGTCGATCTCAAGGAGGGCGATTGGGTGGTGCAAAATGCGGCAAATTCCGGTGTCTGTCGTTGCGTGATCCAGCTGGCGAAGCTGCGTGGATTCAGGACTCTGAATTTGGTGCGTCGAGAGGAACTGATACCTGAGCTCAAGGCTCTCGGCGCGGATGAGGTGATCTTGGATACCCGGGAATCCGTGGATGCCTGGAAGGAGGCGAATCGCGACATCAAGCCACGCCTGGCTGGAAACAGTGTCGGCGGCGACAGCGCACTGCGGGTGATGAGCCTGCTCGGCAAAGGAGCCTGCATGGCCACCTACGGCGCGATGTCACTCCAGCCCATCAAAGTGCCAAACGGATTTCTGATTTTCAAAGGGTTGAGATTGGAGGGTCTGTGGGTAACCGAATGGATCAAGACCGCTTCCAAAGAAGAACTGGAAAAATCATACGCCGAGCTGGGCGAGCTAATGAAATCAGGAAAATTGGTCCAAGCGGTGGATTCAGTCTACCCACTAAACTCGATCAAAGAAGCAATCCAGCGAGCCACTGAAGGCAAACGCGACGGCAAGGTGCTGTTGCGGATCAGTCAGTGACCTAGGGCCGCGGCTTTGTCGGCGAGCGACTTTGGAGTGCGGCGAGGGATCGCCGCTTTGGCTGCCACGGGAGAGGTTTGCGAATGCTTTGGATGGGCGTGGGGTCGAGGGGGTGTCGCTTCCCTTGATTGAAGTAGATTGGCTGGTCTAGTAAAAGCGTTGATTGCTCACCGCACTCCACATGTGGGGGGATGTCGCAATTACTTCTGGTCGCTTGTGCCCTCTTGAAATGGATCAGGCAATTTTTTTAGAGCTTCGCGTTTTTCGGCTTCGACCTTGGCCAATACTTCTTCGGTGAGGGCTGCTTTGTTCGGATCCACATCTACGAGAGATCTCCAAGTCCCAGTGCGCTTTAAAAACCAGAGTCTTTCATTCTTATCCTGAGCGTGATGGGAAACGGGAGGGCACATTGACGAAGAACCCGCACTTGGAACGATAGCAGTAGTCCCGGTCCAGATGATACTCAGTTTCTCGACCTTTTGCTGATTAGTTTGGTTCGACAAAACTGAATTCACTTTGAGGTCTGCGCAATAAACAGCCATGGCGAAAGCGTTTGGATGAATGGCCTTAGCGGCTTCTTCTTCGGTATGACCGATGAATGCGCCCGAATCATCATCGAAAAAGGCGATCTTCCGAATCGCTGTAAGCTGACCCGTTACGATGAGATGAGAAACGGGTTCGAATTCGCGAATCGCTTGTTCGTTCAGATCGAGGTCACTTGCCATCAGTTCGCAAGAGATGAAGAGAGTGAGCAGTAGAAGGAGCTTTTGCATTTTGTTGGGCGAGTTGATTGGGGCCTTAATAATTAGCAGTAAACTCGAAAGGAATCATAGCCTCAAGGCCTATCTGGGTTTGGAGTGCGGCGAGGGATCGCCGCTTTGACTGCCACGGGAGGGGGGCGAATGCTATGGACGGGCGTGGGGTGGAGGGGGTGTCGCTTCCCTTGATTGAAGTGGATTGGCTGGTCTAGTGAAAGCGGTGATTGCTCACTGCACTCCGAAGGAACTTCTTTGCCTGCGGGCTGAGCACATCGGGGCTTGATCTTTCGGGCGGTTTGCGATTTTATGCTGTTCGCGTGGACAGTATCTTTCTTCATCAGTCATTGGCCGAGCTCGACTTCCTTAAGGGAGCCGAGGTGAAGGCGCTGGAGACTGCTGGCTATGGGGAGGTGGCGGATTTGTTGGGGCACTTGCCGCGTCGTTATGAAGATCGGCGGATTTTTGATCGATTTCCGGCGCAGGCGGGTGGTGACCCGGTTTGTTTGCGGGGGACGGTGCTGGATGTGAAGAAAATGCGCGCCGGGCCGCAGCGGAGCTTCACCGAGGTGGTCGTGGCTTCCGCTGGTGACGACCCCTTTGGCGGTCGCGTGATCTGCCGTTGGTTCAATATGCCCTACATCGGTCGCTTGATGGCGGGTGGTATGGATGTGATTGTTTACGGCAAGACCAAGGACTATAAAGGCGCGGTCTACATCGACCACCCGGATTTTGAGATCATTGATGAAGGGCAGAGCTCGCTGCACGTGGACCGCGTGGTGCCGATCTATAAGAATGTCAGTGGAATCGCGCAGCGTCGATTGAGGGAGATCATTTGGCTGATTCTGGACGGGATCGAAATCCGCTCTCTCGAACCACTCTACGACCTCGATCCGACCTACCCACGGGCGGAGGCGATGAGGGAGCTGCATTTCCCCGATTCGCTCGAAGCGGCGGAGGCGGCGCGCCGGTATTTTGCTCGGGAAGAATTTTTCCAACTGCAATTGAGAGTGGCCTGGCGAAAGGCGCGGCAGAATGAAGAGACGGGTCTGGTGACGGCGAAGAAGACCTCGCTGCTCAAGCAATTCTACGAGGGCCTGCCATTCGATCTGACGGGCGCCCAGAAACGCAGCGTTCGCGAGATTTTCGAGGACATGAAGTTGGCGCGCCCCATGCACCGGCTGCTGCAGGGCGATGTGGGATCGGGCAAGACCTTCGTCGCGATGTGCGCCGCCCTTTTGGCGGTCGAGGCTGGTCATCAGGTGGCGATCATGGCTCCTACTCAGATCCTCGCCGAGCAGCATTACCTCACTTTTCAGAGGCACCTGGGCCCGATGGACCTGCGCTTGGCGCTGAAGACATCCAATCGGAAGGAAAGCTCGAAGATCGAGCTGAGCGGCGATCCTCAGATCATCATCGGCACCCACGCGCTGTTGTTTGACCAAGTCGAATTTGAAAACCTCGGGCTGGTGATTGTTGATGAGCAGCACAAATTCGGGGTCGGGCAGCGAGGCCGATTGGTGCGACGCGGCGCCTCTCCCGATCTGTTGGTGATGACGGCGACTCCCATTCCGAGAACTCTTACGCTCAGCATCTATGGTGACATGGAGGTCTCGGTGCTCGACGAATTTCCCGCGGGGCGCGGCAAGATTATCACGGCGGTGAGGCACGCGCCGAAGGTGACGCCCTTGAAGGAATTTCTGGTCAAGCAACTGGAGGAGGGGAGACAAGTCTACCTGATCTTCCCCTTGGTTGAGGAAAGTGAGTCGAGCGACGCTAAGGCAGCGGTAGAGGCCTATGAGACCTGGAAGAAGCGACTTTCCAAATACGAGGTCGGCCTGCTGCACGGGCGACTGAACTCGGAGGAAAAAGAGCAGGTGATGGAGGAATTCCGGTCGGGCAGGACACAGGTGCTGGTCTCGACCACGGTCGTTGAGGTGGGGGTGGACGTTCCGAATGCCAATACCATGGTGATCTGGGATGCCGAACGCTTCGGGCTGGCGCAATTGCACCAATTGCGTGGCAGGATCGGGCGGGGGGAGCACAAGAGCTACTGCATCTTGGTGACTGGCAAGAAGGAGAGTGAGCCACTGGAAAAATTGGAGGTTATGGCGCGGACCCGAGATGGATTCGAGATCGCCGAAGCCGACCTTAAGTTGCGTGGGCCTGGCGAGCTGCTGGGAACGGCGCAGAGTGGCCTGGGGTCGATGCGTTTTATGGAATTCTTCGCGGACATCGAGTTGCTTCGTGAAGTGCGCTTGAGAGCCGAGGAACTACTACGCTTGGATCCGATGCTGACCCGATATCCCGGACTGCGCGAGCTGATTGAGAAGATCGAGGATGACGGTGAAGATCACCGATCGTGAAACCTAATCACTAATGTCACAAACTGCTCAAGCGAGCGTGAGCTCGATCACGGTGTATGAGTATTGACCCGGGTGGGGAAGTCGTGGAAAGTCGCGCTGTGAATGGAGCAATCAATCGTTTTGCAGTCTTAGTCGGGGTCTTTGCCCTGTCACTTGGGGCAGCTTGGTGGCTGCGCCACAATTTGATGAAGCCCGATGATCCCGATGTCGGCGGGAGCGCGATCACCTTGGCCGATCAGCCAGTGATCGCTCCCGGATCATTGCCCGCTCTGGAGCAGTTGAACCGTGAGAGCATGGAGCTAGCTGCGGCAGTGACGCCGTCGGTGGTGAGCATCGATACGGAGGGGGTCGAGGCGGTGCGCCAGCTGACTATGGCGGGGATTCGCGAGCGCCTTCGCAAGACGCAGGGGCTGGGCTCAGGGGTGATTGTTTCCAAGGAGGGACATGTGGTAACGAACCATCACGTCATTGCGGGCAAGCAGCGCTATTGGGTCACGACCCATGACAAGCGTCGGTTTTTGGCGACGAAAGTCGGCGAGGACGTAGGGCTGGACATTGCCATTCTCAAGATCAATAGCGATGGTCGTGAATTCAAGCCCTTGACCTTCGGCAACTCGGATGATGCGGCGGTGGGAAGTTTGGTTTTTGCCATCGGCAATCCATTCGGGCTCGGCGAGACCTTTACGGCGGGGAGGATCAGCGCGCGCGAGCGAAGCATTTCCGATACCCAGCGGGACCTGATCCAGACGGATGCGGCGATCAATCCGGGGAACTCTGGTGGCCCCTTGGTCAACATCAATGGCGAGGTCATCGGGATCAACGTGGCGATTTTCTCACAGGACCGGCAAGCTCCCGGCTCGCATGGGATCGGGTTTGCGATCCCTTCAAATGACGTCAAGGCGACCTTGGAGAGCATTCGCCTGCGCGGGGTGCCGGCGATTGGTTATCTCGGTGTCCAGCTCGATCAATTGACTCCAGTCTCGCGTCGATTGGCGAATTTCAACGGTGAGTATGGCTTGCTGGTGCTCAAAGTCACTCCGGATTCCCCGGCGGAAAAATGCGGGCTGAAAAAGCGGGATGTGATCACCTCGGTGAATAACGAGACCGTGATCAATCTGACCCAGCTGATGACCCTGGTGAAACGCTCGAAAAAAGGCGATGAGCTGAATATCAGGGTGTGGCGACAGGACAAGGAAGTCGCCCTCAAGGCGGTGATCGAGGACCGGGCAAATGTGCCATTTTATCAGCAGGAAGATTACGACGGGCGGCTCAGCGTGGATCGAGTCAAGGACCTCAGCCAGCTCAAGCTGCGCTCACTGAGCACTGAGGAGCGGGCTCGTGGTGGGCTGGGGGTGATGGTGACGGAGGTCCCTGAGGGATCGACCTATCACGGGTATCTGTTACCTGGTGATTTGATCTACAGCCTTAATCAGCAGCCAGTTTTGGACTTAGAGCATTGCTGGAGTCTATTGGCCGAAAAGGCCGCTGAGAGGGTGCGGCTCGGTTGCATTCGCAGGGGGAAACGCTACCGCATCGAGCTGCCAGTGCTCAGAAAACCGTAAAATTCGATAGTCTATGCCTTTGACCGGCGTATCAAGGCGGCTTACAGGCAGTGTGACATGGGTTCGGCATACGATTTTCAAATTCCAGTTCAATTCCAGCATCGGATTCGATTCGGCAGGAGCTTCTTCGACCGTGCGAACCCGAGCTTGATCGACTTGCTAGAAGTCGGCTTCGCCACTCGGCGGGTGCTGGCTTTTGTGGATGAGGGGCTCCTCGAACTGGTGCCTGACTTGGAACAACAGGTGGCGAACTATTTTACGGATCGCGAAGATTTCGAATTTTGCGGACTGGTGGCACTGCCCGGCGGCGAGCAGGCGAAGGCGGATGACCAAGTGCTGACCCAAGCTTGGAACGCGATCGACCAAGCCAATATCGACCGTCATAGTTATGTCTTTGCCATTGGTGGCGGGGCCTTTCTGGACGTGATTGGTTTCGCGGCGGCGACGGCGCATCGTGGGGTGCGCCTGGTGCGTTTCCCGACCACTACTTTGTCCCAAGATGATTCCGGGGTGGGGGTGAAGAATGGGATCAACTCCTTCTCGAAGAAAAATTGGATTGGGTCCTTTGCGGTCCCCTTCGCGGTAATTAATGACTTCGACTACCTGCACCTGCAGCCAGAAAAGCAACGCCGAGACGGGCTGGTGGAAGCGGTGAAAGTCGCAGCGGTAAAGGACGCGGAATTTTTCAATTGGATCGAGGCGAATGTTGAATCGCTCGCGGCACTGGACGAGCCGGTCCTGGAAGAAGCAGTTGAGCGCTCGGCGATCCTGCATGCCAAGCACATTGCGCAAGGTGGCGATCCCTTCGAGACGGGTTCCAGCCGGCCGCTGGACTTCGGTCACTGGGCGGCGCACAAGCTGGAACAGTTGACGAATTTCGAGCTTAGCCACGCAGAGGCGGTTGGCATCGGGCTGGCCCTGGACGTCCTGTATTCGGTGCTCAGTGGGCGCTTGCCGAAAGAGCAGGGGGAGCGAATTTTACGCGTGCTCGAGGGGCTGAAGGTGGACACGTGGCACCCCCAATTGGCGATGGAAGATCCGCAGTCGGGTCTGCCTATCATTTTGGATGGACTCGAAGAATTTCGAGAGCACTTGGGCGGGCGCTTAACGGTGCTATTCCTGAACGACATTGGTTCGCCAATGGACTTGCATGAGGTCAATCATGCCACGGTAATCCAAGCGCTGACGGCAATGAAGCTTCGCCAACCTTGCGACTGAGCCCTCATCCGAGTAAGAGATCATTCATGAAACGCCTCGCTGTTCTCAACGTCGTCGGACTGAGCGCCGGATTGATCGGCGAGCAAATGCCGAATTTGCAGAAATTCGCCAAGGGCAGGTGCCTGAGCAGCTTTAAGCCCGCCTTTCCCGCAGTCACGTGCACCGCCCAATCGAGCTACGTCACGGGGACCGGGCCGGACCAACACGGGATCGTGGCGAACGGCTGGTATCACCGTGAAGCGGCGGAGGTGCAATTTTGGAAGCAATCCAACCACATCGTCAAAGGCAAAAAGATCTGGGAGCGACTGCGTGAGAAGCACGGAAATTCGTTCACCTGCGCCAAACTGTTCTGGTGGTATAACATGTATTCCAGCGCGGATTATTCGATCACGCCGCGGCCCATGTATCCGGCGGACGGGCGCAAGGTCTTCGACGTCTACACCCAGCCGATGGGCGTTCGCGACGAGATTAAGAAGGATCTGGGCGACTTTCCCTTTCCGAGTTTCTGGGGGCCAAAGGCGGGCATCGCCTCGTCCAAATGGATCGCCGAAAGTGCGAAGTGGATCGAAGAACGCTACGAGCCCACGCTCAACCTCGTCTACCTGCCACACCTCGACTACGCCCTGCAGAAAGTCGGGCCGGATCATGAGAGCATCCCGAAAGAGCTGGCAGCCATCGACCGGATCATTGGCGACCTCATCGAATTCTTCTCCAAGCGCGGCGTGGAGCTCATGATCTTGAGCGAATACGGCATTTCCCCAGTCTCCGAAGTCGTCTGCCCGAACCGACTTTTCCGCCGCAAGGGATGGATCACCATCAAGGACGAGCTCGGTCTCGAGCAGCTCGATTGCGGGGCATCCAAGGTCTTCGCCGTAGCGGACCACCAGGTCGCCCACATCTACCTTAACGATCCCTCCTTGCGCGACGAGGTCGTCGAGCTGCTGCTGGCGCAAGATGGTGTCGACCAAGTGCTCGATGGACGCGAGGTCTTCGGTAATGGCGTTGGCGGCGAGCGGGCGGGGGATCTGATCGCAGTTTCAAATTCAAACGCGTGGTTCGCCTATTACTACTGGCTCGATGATGCGAAGGCCCCCGACTTTGCCCGCACCATCGATATCCACCGCAAGCCTGGCTACGACCCCGTCGAGCTCTTCATCGACCCCGAGAAACGCTTCGCCAAGGCAAGTATCGTGAAATTCTTAGTGAAGAAGAAACTCGGCTTCCGTGGACTACTAGACGTCATCCCACTGGACCCAAGCCTAGTAAAAGGTTCGCACGGTCGCAGCGAAGTGACCGACGAAGAGCAGCCCGTATTTATCGCCCCAGAAAGCATCGGCCCCATCTCTGCCCCCGAACAAGTCTTCGGTGCGATCGAACGATGGTTTGATTAAAGCAAAGTCGCCAATGCAATCCGAGAAGCACCAGCTGGATGTGGCCGGGGCTTCCAGCCTCGGGTGTTGGCCCACGCAGACAAATCTTTTTGCGGGTTTTCACTCGTAGTCACCGACTTTTCTCTTTGAGAATGCTTGGCCCACGGATAAAGTCCTCTTGTGGCCGCCCTCCTTCTGACAATCTTGA
>CAXIBU010000087.1:0-11725 GCA_964021555.1 uncultured Verrucomicrobiales bacterium
TCAGAATCAGGCGCGATCTTGATGGCATCGGTAGCGATTTGCTTAGCAGCAGCGCCGTCGCCTTTTTGGGCAGTGACGATGGCTTTGTAGAAGTGAGCTTTCTGAAGTGCCTCACCTTCGGGCTTTTGTTCCTTGATGAAGGTGTCAATTGTGGTGACGGCTTCGTCAGTTTTTCCAGCCTGCATGAGCTCGCCGAGTTTAGACTCGAGCTCGCCGAGGCTGACTTCGGTTTTGATTTTTGAAACGAATTTGTTCTCAGGATCTGCCTTGGCGATGGCATCCAACTCGTTTTTGTAGAAACCAGCGACGACCTGCGCCGGGAAGTCACTCAGGGCGCTCTCCAATTTAGCAGCGCGCTCTTTGCCTTCAAGCTTCATGGCGGCATCGATGGATTTGGTCATTTCCAAACCTTTGGCTTTTTCTTCGGTGAGAGAGGCGATGTGCTCGTCGACCGTGCCACGGAAGAAACCGGTGTAGGCGTATGGCTTGCCGCTGGCGGAAGCAACGATGACGGTCGGGTATCCAGTGATGCCGTATTCGTCTGCGAGGCGGGCATTTTGAGCAAGAAGCTCTTCGCTCATGCCGGTCTTGTCATTAGGGAAGTCGAGGTAAACGAGAATGAAATCCTCTTTGGCCTTTTTGACCCAATCTTCTTTCGAGAAGAAGTTCTTCTGCATCATTTTGCAGGGCGGACACCAATCGGATCCGGTGAATTCGATGATGAGGCTTTTGTTTTCGGTGGCGGCTTGCTTTTTCGCGGCCTCGAAATCGGTGACCCAACCGTCTCCACCTGCGAGGGCGAGTGAGGTGGCGGCCATGAGCAGGCCGAATGCGAGTTTGATGGTGTTTTTCATAAGAGTTTTTTAATGTGAAAATGAAAAACGGGGAGCCCGTGTGGACTCCCCGTTCAAGATACTCCGGAGATGAGAGCGTCGACTAATGAAGAATATTTCCAAAAAAGTGACGCTACCAGATCAATTACTTGATTTCTGGAAGTGATGCAGCGGCAACGGCCTGACCGTGACGCTTCATCTTCTCATCAGGTTGAGTGATGGTGATCTGCTTGGCGAGCTCGGGGAACTCAACTTCGAGGACCTTCTTCGCATTGTCGATCATGACTTGACCGCCTTCGCCAGAGGTCACGCGGCCCATGATGATGAGGGTGCCGATGTGGTAGAACTCTGCGTAGTGAGCGATGGCGTAGCCGAAGCAGGTGCCGATGGTCTCGTAGATCTTGCGAGCGCGGTCGTCGCCAGCAGCCATGGCTTTTTGAACTTCAATGAGCTGCTCAGGGAAAGGCAGGTGCCCGATGTCGAAGCCTGCTGCCGGAGCGAGACGGGCGACACCTTGCTGGCAGAAGAACTGAACGCCGCAACCTTCGTCGCCGGACCATTCGTCGACTGGCGCATTTTCACGGTAGTCGATAGGAGCAAAGGCGAGCTCGTTGATCTGGGTGGTGACGTTGCCCTGTGGGTCGACGTAGCCAACGGCTTCGGATGTGCCCATGGCGATCCCGAGGACGGAATTGGTGTTGAGGGAAATGGAACCGGCGAGTGCGGTGACTTCACCGTCGTTGATGACCTCGAAAGGCACGCCTGGGTATTCAGCCGCGGCGATATCCTTGAACATTGGAACAACCACGTCGTTGAAGACCTCCTGGTCCTTGATGCCGCGGAAGAGTGAGGCGATGCGGACTTCGTTGTTGATGTAAACACCAGCGGAAGAGCCACCAATGGCATCGACACTCGGAAGGTGCTCAGCAGCGAGCTTCAGGGAATCAATGATGCCATCACGCTGGTAGCTAGGATCTTCCTGGAAGTAAGGGTCCCAAGGGATCTCGGTGGAAAAGACGACCTCGCCATTGATAACGGCGGCGCATTTGCGATCGGAACCACCAAGGTCGAAACCGATGCGGTTGCCGTCCAAGTGACGTCCGAGAGGGGCGGCAGGGCTGTTTTCGGCAGGGATCTCGTCGGCGCTGACGGCTTTGACCTCGATGTTCTGACCGAACATGCCTTTGCCTACGATGTCCCAATCGAACTTGCGCTCGCCGGATTCGGAATAAATGTCGCCAATCGCAGCAGCAATGTCGTCGTTACCTGCGATGAAAACGGTGCAGCCACCTTTGGCCCAGAGGAGGAACTTGACCAGGCGCTCGACGAATTTGATGTTGAGAGCAACATTATCGCCTTCGTGGCTCAGGACTTCGACGTCGTAGCGGAAAACGGTGCCGTCGGTGCGACCGAGAGCCACCTTGAGGTCTTGAGAGTTGGCATCGGCAGCGACTTTCTCACGGAAGGCCTTGTTCCACAGAACGGCTGGAACAAATGCTTCGTCGAGAACAGGAATAACTTTGGGTGAAATGTGCATAAGCGAATTGTATCGTTTGAGGACGTCTCGTATCAGACCGCTGGGGCTTTGCAAGGCTATGATGATTGTGCCGCGTCATATCAGATAGATTTCGAACTGGGCGTGAAGAGGTGTTGTCTGCCTAGATCAATGCGAAGGGTTCTGAAGGAATTTGGCAGTAACGAATTTTCGGCGTATCCTGTAGGTTACCATGCCGGAGTATCATCCAGACTTATTGACCTTCTTGATTCCTTTGAGCGAGCGTGAGCTAAGCTTGCGTCAGGCACTTGATCGCTTGGAGTCGATTGGAAATGCGGACGATGAGGTGCCCGTCATTGTTCGATTGATGGAAAATCCTGCCTTCGACTTTCCGCCATTCAGCATGTTCAAGGGTCGGGTGAGCTTGATCCAACACGACTGCATTCACTTGTTGTTGGGACGGGGGACGACGTTGATTGATGAGGCGTTTACCATCGGTTTCACGATGGGATCGAGCAATGAAATGAGCACGCTGGCTAGTAAGCTTTTTGGTTACGTCGCGGGGCGCTGGTATCCGAAGGCTTATCGATTTCCGGCCTCAGCCCAGCGAGTGTATTCTGATGCCGTGCACTTGGGCATGGTGAGCGGCTGTCAGGCGCTGGAGGAAGTCGATTTTGAGCCTTTCATGGAATATACCCTACCCGAGCTGCGTGCAGAGCTCGGGCTGGAATCGGGACTGTTGCGCGCCTACTATGAGGTCGAAGCTAGAAGAAATCCGAAGTCTGCGGCTAGTCAGAGGTTGCTGGGGTAGTAGGGGTTGGCTGACGTGCGGGACGCACGCGCCACGGGGAGGGGATGTTGACGCGATTGAGCTTACCTAGATTGATTTAGTGTTGGCGTTGGGCAGTCTGCGTTCAAGAGACTGGTCTTTTAATCTTGACGGATTAGTGGCTGAGTCGGATGCCAAGTTGATGAACAACTCCTTCAATCGTCTTTCACTAGGGCACTGTGGTCGGGCTTTGAGTCTCACTGCGATGGGATTGCTTGTTGCTTTTTCCTTTAAGGCTGATGGAGCCGTGATCATCTCGCCAACCGGTGTCATCTCAAATACTGTGGGGAATGAAAGTAGCAGCTTTGGTATCGGAAATACGATCGATCAATCAGGTCTCTCAATTACATTCGTGAGTGGGCTTACCGATTACTCGGCGTATATTTCATCAAGGCCGGAGCACGAAGGAGTCGCGCCAGTCCCCAGTTTTTGGCTATCTCCGCAGGGCTCCACCACTGGCACGATTGTTTACGATTTGGGGGGTGTCTACCGCATAGAGCGCGCTGTGATGTGGCATGGTGGGGGGGAGGCACCCGAACGGAATGTCAATGGCATCAGTCTGGCTACTTCCTTGAATGCGACTTTCACCACTTCCCAGACAGCAGGCGACTTTAACGTTTTCGGGTTCGCTCCACCTTATAATTTGAACGATTTTGACCTAACAGACACCACAGGACGTTATGTCCGTCTGACGATCAATTCGAATTACGGTTCTGAAAACTACACTAAGTTCGGGGAGATTGCATTTGCCGTCTCTGCCATTCCGGAGCCCTCATCTCTGCTTTTATTGGGGGGAGCAGCTGGTCTAACACTTGGTCGCAGAAAACGAGTCTGAGAGCGATGGGAGAAGGGTAATTGGACTTGTGGACTTTCGACTTCCTTAGTTTTTGCGAGTCGAGAGGGCTTGGAAAGTATTCGCTTGTTGGATTCAGCCGGGCTTGCTGACGTGGAGTTGAGAATGGCTAACGTGCGCCGCGGTGGAACGCCCGCGCCACGGATGAAAAAAGGCGGCGTGCGAAGTTTGATCGCAGGCCGCCTTCTGGGGTGAGGGATGTTTTTTTTTGATCAGGCGGTGGCTAGGCCGCAGCGGACGAGGAGGGCGGTCTGATCGGGGTCGCGACCCATGAAGTCGTGGAAGAGCTGATCGGGGGCTTCGGAGTTGCCCTTGCTGAGGATGCACTCGCGGAAGTCGCGCCCGGTGAGCTCGTTGGTGACGCCTTCTTCCTGGAAGCGGGTAAAGGCATCGGCATCGAGGACCTCGGCCCACTTGTAGGAGTAGTAGCCGGAGGCGTAGGCGACGGTGCCACTGAAGAGGTGCGAGAAGCGCAGGGCCATGCTCGGGCCTTGAGTGGCGAGCGGGGCCTTGTAGTCCTTGAGCAGTTCTTGATCGACCTCGGAGATGGAGCGGCCTTGATACTTGGCCAGGTTCTGGTGCAGTTCGAGGTCGAGCTTGCCGAGGCAGAGCTGACGCATGAAGGCGCTTGCCGCCATGTAGTTGCGGGCGGATAGCATCTTCTCGAAAAGCTCCTCGGGGATGGTTTCGCCCGTTTCGTAGTGGCGAGCGAAGAGGTCGAGGCTCTCGCGGTCCCAGCAGAAGTTCTCCATGATCTGTGACGGCAGCTCGACAAAGTCCCATGCGACATTGGCGCCGGAGAGTGAGCGAACTTCGACGTCGCCCAGGAGGTGGTGAAGCAGGTGGCCGAACTCGTGGAAGATCGTCTCGACCTCACGGTGAGTGAGCAGGGCGGGTTGATCGCCAACGGGCTTGGTCATGTTGCCGATGATGACGCCCCAGTGGGGCTCGTGGCCTTCTTCGAGAGATTTGCCCGTGTGCATCGGGTTCATCCAGGCGCCGCCACGCTTGGATTCGCGTGGATGCCAGTCGGCGTAGAAGCTGCCGAGGTGAGTGCCGGTTTCTTCGTCGTGAAGTTCGTAGAATTTGCACTCGGGATGCCAGACTTCTTTGGTTCCTTCAGATAGCTCGCCGCCATCGATGATGCAGGCGGACGGGCATTCCTGGATCTTGATGCCGAAGAGGGTCTCGCAGAGGTCGAACATGCCGCGCATGACGCGGTCGACGGGGAAGTAGGGGCGGAGCTCCTCTTCATCAAAGGAGTAGAGTTCTTTGCGCTGTTGCTCGGTCCAGTAGGCGACTTCCCAAGGCTCGAGGTGCTGCTGTTCCTGGCCTAACTTGGCGGCGCGGTATTTTTCCAATTCGTCGCTCTCGGCGAGGAATTTCTCGTGAATTTGAGCGTGAAGGTCTTCGACGAACTTGAGGGCGGTCTCACCATTCCTGGCCATGCGGCGCTCGAGCACGTGATCGGAGAAATTCGCCTTGCCGAGCAGGTCGCAGAGCTCTTGGCGCTTGGCGAGGATCTTCCAGATGATTGCCTCGTTGTTGTATTCGCCAGCATTGCCGACGGTGCAATTGCCCTCCCAGATCTGCTTGCGCAGGGAATCGCTCTTGGCGTGCTGGAGCACCGGATACATGGAGGGAAACTGGAGGCTGAAGCGCCACTTGGGCTGATCTTCGGTGCCGTGACCTTTGGCGAGGGCATCCTGCTTGGCCGCGGCCTTGGCGCTCTCGGGGAGGCCGTCGAGCTCGCTCTCGTCGTCGACGATGAGTTCCCAGGCGTTGGTTGAGTCGAGGACGTTCTCAGAGAATTGTTTGGTGAGCTCGGACAGCTCGTTGAGAACGGCGGCGACTTTGTCTTTCTCTTCCTGAGGGAGATCGGCCCCATTGTTGGTGAAGTCGGCGGCGGTCTCGGCGACGAAGCGCTTTTTGGTGGCACTGAGTTGCTCGGCGGCGGGGCTTTCGATGAATTTCTTCAGCACCTGCCAGAGCTCGGTGTTGAGGTTGAGCGAGGAGAAAAAGGCGCTGACCTCGGGGAGCACGACTTTGATGGCCTCACGCTGCTCGGGATTGTCGCTGACGGCGTCGAGGTGCATGCAGAGCCCCCAGGCACTGCCGAGTTGCTCGGTGGCATCTTCAAGGGCGGCGAAAGTGGTGTCGTAGCTAATCGCATCGTCCGAGGTGTCGCAGATGGACTGGATGTTGGCTTTCGCCGTCTCAAGCGCGGTGCGGATGTCGGCGACGAGGTGGTCGGCTTTGAGCTCTGACCAAGGGATTTCGAAGGAGTTGGTGAGGAAGGACATTTTGAAATTAGAAGTTAGAGGTGAGATTGATGAAGTGCTAGTTAGAGGGGCTTTTGTAGGCGTAGCTGGTCTAGCGATTTGCCTTCGGCTTCCCATTGGAGTTGGAAGTCGGTCTTGGGGTAGAAGAAGGTGTCGTCGTCCCATGGGAGGCGAGTGAGACCGTCGTATTTGTCTAATTCTTCCAAGGCCCACTCGAAATATTCGTCGTGATCGGTCTTGAAGCAAAATTCGCCGCCGGGGACGAGCAGTTGGCGCACGAGCTTGAGGAAAGGAACCTGAAAGACGCGGCGCTTGTGGTGCTTGGCCTTCGGCCAGGGATCGGGGCAGAGAAGGTGCAGGCGGCTGATGCTCTCTGGCGCGAGCAGCCACTCGACGACGTATTGAGTCTCTAGTCGCAGGACGCGTGCATTGCTCAGCCCGCAGCGCTCGATCTTGCGCGCGACTTTGCGAGCGCGGCCTAGCAGGCGCTCGACGCCGATGAAATTGCGCTCGGGATATTGCTGCGCCATTTCGATGAGGAACTTGCCATCGCCGCAACCAAGGTCGACCTCGCAGGGATGATCGTTGCCGAAGATTTCGAGGGGCGTGTGGTGCCTGAAGTAGTCCTCGGGCATGAACTCCATTTTTTCAGGAGTGCGCTTGGGGCGTCCTTCGATCATGAGTGGCGTCGGGCGAGAAGTTTTTCGGTGTATTTGGCGAGTAGGTCAGCCTCCAAGTTCACGCGCTGGCCTGCGGCTTTCTGCTGCAAATGCGTGTGCTCGTGGGTGTGCGGGGTGATCCAGAAGGTCGCCTCGTTACCATTGAGCTCGGCGATGGTGAGTGAAATGCCATCGATGGCGAGGCTGCCTTTATCGATGCAGAATTTCTCAATGGAATCGGGCAAGGCGATGGTAAGGACATGGTCCTGGCCTGAGGGCTCGTATTTGACTACCTTTCCAGTGTCATCGACGTGCCCCTGAACGTAGTGGCCGCCGAGACGGTCGCCGACAGCTAGGGCGCGCTCAAGGTTGACGAGAGATCCGGCTTCGAGCTCGCCGAGACTGGTGACCTTCATCGTCTGAGCGAGTAGGTCAAAGTCGGCGCTGGCAGGGCCCAGGGCTGCGACGGTGAGGCAGCATCCATTGACCGCAACCGAGTCGCCAAGGCGAAGTTCCGGGGCAAATGGGATGGCGATAGAAAGTCGGGTGCCGCCATCGACGGGGATGAGGGCGATGACTTCTCCGAGAGATTCGACGAGTCCGGTGAACAAACTGGTAATTTGGTTGGTAGAAAAACGATTAGCGAAAAACGAGAAATGAGTGGCTCTGGGGAGCCTTTTTTCTAGTGGTCGTCGGCCTTGACTTTGGTGCCGTCGCTGCTGGTCGGCTCGAAGGCTTCTTTTCGGGTCTCGGGCTTTCCGTGATCGCCGTGATGATCGTGGTCTTCGACTTTTTCAATCTTGGACGGGCTGGCGGGCATGTCGCCGAAGGATGGCAGGACCTTGAAGCAGACGAGCATGATGATGGTGGGGATCATGGCACCTGCGGCGAGCTTGCCAGGGCTGATGCCGCCCTCGAAGAAGCGACCGAGGAGTGATTGACCTGCGGGGTTGGGGGCATTGGCGATGACCGTCAGACCGCCGCCGGTTACCGCACCGGCAACGACCGCGTATTTCGCAGCATCGGAGATGCCCTCGACCTGTGCGGCGAGGTAGGTGATCGCGGCATTGTCATTGAATGCCGTGAGGATGGTCGCTCCGATCATCAAGGCATTGTCGGGCAGTGCTAGGATGACTGGCTGGATCCACCAGCCCTGACAGCCACCGTGGACGATGAGCGAGGCAAGGAAGAATCCGACGAGCAGGGGGCTGCGCATCGAGATGTGATTCTGGTGGTGCTCGGTGGCGATGACGAAGGCGAGGAAGAAGAGGAAGCCTGCGACGAAGAGAACGGGGTTGTGCGCATTGAAGACGGTCCATCCGAGGAAGAAGATGTGAGTGATCACCACCCAGGCTGGGACGGGATCTTCGCGCTCTTGCCAGGCGCTTGGCGTCTGGATGCCATCTTCCTTGCCGTCAGCGGCGTCATTGAGTCGGCTGAGTTCTTTTTTGAAGAAGATGTAGTAACCGACGCTGGCAATCACGATGCCCACGGCAGCCTTCCATCCGAAGTGCCCGATCATGAAAGGAGTGTCCCAATTCCACGCGGTAGGTCCGGCAACCATCAGCACGGGAGGGGCGGCGAAATGGGTCAGCGTGCCACCGACGGAGACGTTAACGAAGAGCAGGCCGAGTGATCCGTAGGCGAAGCTCGCTCGGGGCTTAAGCTTGTAGAATTTTTTCGCCAACAGCATGGCCCCGATGGTCATGGCGGCGGGCTCGGTGATGAATGAGCCGAGCAGGGGGGCGATGATCATGACACTCAACCACCAAGCGGAGGGCGCTCCCCGACCGATCTTGGCGGCATTTCCGAGAAGGGATTCCGCGAAGCGAAGCACGGGGCGGGAAGCCGCGATGGCCATGATGACGACGACGAACATTGGCTCGATGAACTCGCGGTCGTAGCTCAGGTAGTTCTTAAAGTCGGTCCAGCTGTAGAAATAGATTGCCGCCCCACCTAGTGCCAGCGCCCAGATACCGAAGACGGCCTCGACCTCGCCGAGGAAGTGGAACAGGTTCGCCTTGAACGAGACGTGGTCTTTCGCATCGTCCTGGGGCTTGGCATCGGCGGTCAGTCCCTCACGGCGAATGAACTCTTCGTGTTCTTTCTCGTATTTGTGCGAGAGCTTGTTGAGCGGGCCTGCCGAGAAGGTGTGAATGATGGCGAGCAGGAAAATGACCGTGGCCACCACGTTAAAGGGCTCTTCCTTGGCTCGCGCTGAGAGAATCTCGGTCAGGGAGCCGTCCTCTGGAACTGTCTCGTATTCGCTGAGAGGCTTGGGAAAGGCGGCATACTGGTCGTGCTCGGTCCAGGCCTGTTTGTCGTGACCGCTGGCGGCGAATGCATTGCCCGTGAGCAGGACAAGGCAGGTAAGAATAGGGGCGATGAAATGGAAGCAACGCTGCATGACGAAAGGGGATAACCCCTTTCAATGAAAGGTCAAGAACGGGCGGCTTGGAATTCACCTCAAAATAGGCAAAGCTGCCTGCAATGAGCACTTCAGTGATCCAATTAGACGACTCCCCACTTGCCAAATTCCACCTTTCAAGGATGCGTGACGCTGAGAGCTCGACGGAGACATTCAGACTTCATCTCGAGTCTCTGGCGTCGGTCTTGGCGGTCGAGGCCGCGAGTTTATTGGAATTCTCGGATGAACAAGTGCAGACGCCGCTGGCCATGGCACCGAGCAATCAACTCAGTGGCGATTGCTACCTCGTGCCTATCCTGCGCGCGGCGCTGGGCATGATGCCCGCCTTCGAGCGCTTGATGCCTTTCGCCAATACGGCGCATTTGGGGCTCAAGCGGAACGAAGAAACGCACGAGGCTGAGTGCTACTACCAGAATTTTCCAGCGAATTTGCAGGGAGCGCAGGTGCTGGTGCTGGATCCGATGTTGGCCACTGGTGGCAGCGCGATTGCCGCGGTGGATGAAGTTCAGCGCTGCGGCGGGAGAGTGATGGGCTTTGTTTGCTGCGTCGCGGCGCCTGAAGGGATTTCCGCCCTGCAAAAGGCGCACCCTGATCTCAAAATTGTCGCTGCAGCGGTTGATGAAGGCCTGAATGAGAATGCCTACATTGTTCCCGGGCTTGGCGATGCGGGGGACCGTTGCTTCGGGACTGAGTGATTGGTCACTAGGGCCCCTTCAGTGGTGCGCTTCAGCCAGTCAATTTGGGAATGATCCAGAACACCCACGGGACGGCGACCAGCGGGGCTAGCACGGAGCAGATCAAGCCAACTCTGACGAAATCCTTCACCTGGAGGCGTTGGCTGGCGTAGGCAACCGCATTGGGAGGGGTTGAAATAGGCAGGCACATCGCGCTTGAGCAGGCGATGGCAATGAGGACCAGAATCACCGCCGGACTCTCGCCGAAGGGGATGAGTCCTCCCGCGAGTGGGGCAAGAATGCTCGCGGTGGCGGTGTTGCTCATCAAATTCGATAGGACGAGGGCGAGGGTCATGAAGATCAGAACCATCAGCAGGAAGCTCAGTCCCGTAGGTGCCAGAGCGGCCAGCCAAGCGGCGAGTCCGGTAATCTTCACTCCAACCCCAAGCGCCAGCCCACCACCGAGAAGCAGCAGGACATCCCAGGGGAGCTGTCGCATGTCCTGAGAAGTGAGCACGCCCGTCGCGGCGAGCACGGTGATGGGCAGGAAGCTGATCACCGCAGGAGGGATACCGTGCAGGCTGCCAGTCATCCAGAGTGCGATGGTTGCGAGGAAAACCGTCACCACCACTGGCCCCTGCAGCGGGGGGGCTTGATTGTCCGATGCTCCGCTCTCGGGGATTGCGATGGTGTCTTGCTGGGCGGGGTAGAGTTTCATCAGCACAAAGTAGAGAAGGACCACCATGGTGATTGCAGGAGGGCCCGCTGCGATCATCCACTTGAGAAAGTCGAGCTTGTCAGGCCCGACTAGCTCGCCCAAGACGATCGCATTGGGAGGGGAGCCGATCGGGGTCGCGATCCCGCCGATGTTCGCTGCAACGGGGACGGAGAGATACAGGCCGACGGCGAATTTGTCGCCCTTGGGGAGGCCGGAGGCCACGGGAGCAAGCAGGGCGACCATCATCGCAGCGGTAGCAGTGTTACTCATGAACATGCTGAGCACGAAAGTGAGAGCCATCACCCCAGCCATGAGGCGGCCGGGATGGCCTTTGGCCTGCTTGAGAACGATTCTCGCGAGGTAGCGGTCGAGCCCGACTTTGCTAGTGGCATGAGCAAGGACGAATCCACCCAAGAAGAGCCACATGATCGGGGATGCCCAGGGTTCCACGAAAACTTCCCATCCCTTTGAATCTCCGGCCTCCATGAACACCCCGCCGGGGCGACCTAGAATCCCAATCTCCAGGGCGAGCACACACAGTGCCACTGCAAAGGCGGGCAGGGCCTCGGTGACCCAGCAGATCGCTGCAAAAACCAAGATCCCCAGACAGGCCTGCCCTCCGGTGCTCAGGCCGGCATCGGCAAAGGAGTAACCAAAGCTTCCAGGCAAAAAGACAGCAGCGAGAGCACCAAGGGTCGCCACAGTGAGCTTGAGGATGGCATGGCGGCTCTCGGGATCAAAGAGCCCAAGGATGCGCCTGGCCTGCGCGCGGGTATCGAGTTGCATTTAGGAGACGGGTTGTGGGGAGGGCAACATAGAAAACGAAAAACGAAAAACGAAAAACGGAAAACGGAAAACGGAAAACGGAAAACGGAAAACGGAAAACGGAAAACGGAAAATGGAAAATGGAAAATGGAAAATGGAAAATGGAAAATGGAAAATGGAAAATGGAAA
>CAXIBU010000088.1:0-11562 GCA_964021555.1 uncultured Verrucomicrobiales bacterium
TCGGCGTAGGTGTGGACGATGGTGGCATCCTTGGTCTGGTCGACACGGGCGACCTCGAAGCTCTCGATTTCGCCGCGGGCGAGGATACGGCCCGGGGCGCCGTTTGCGTCGGTGAGGCGGGCAAGCACGTGCTGGGTGCCGACTTTGTAGCTGTTGGCGGTGAAGCTGCGCTTGAGGTCACCGAGAGCGGTTTCTTCGGCGAAGCTGAGTGCCTCGGCGGCCTGCACGGTGGCGTCGCCCGGGATGAGGGACGGCGTCCAGGTGCGGCGGTTCCAGGTCATGAGCTGAAAGGCCGGACCAAAGTCGGCGGTCTGTGCAGTGACAGTGGTGGTGCCGGTGATGGCGGGTGAGCCATCGGCGGGATTGTGCGTGTAGGTGAGGATATGGGTGCCTGCGACCGGGAAGCTTGCGACGACTGGTGAGCCGACCGCCTGCGCGCCGTTTGGCGTGAGGTTGGTCACGCTTGGAACGGCGTAGAGGTGCTCGAGGGTTAGGCTGATGATGCCGTAGCCGCCTCCGCCAACTGGCGCGCTGCTTGCCCCGTTACTATCGAAGTTCTCGCCGACACAGTTGCCGTTTTTGTAGCGGGCGTAAATTTGGTGGGCGGCGATCCCCTCCGGTCCCTGGGTAAGCTGAATTTTTACAACTTTGGTGTAAAGATTATCAATGAACTGAAGCTGGAAGGTGGCGGTATTGCCACTGATGTTGAGGTGGTAGGCCTGTGCCTCCTTGCCAACGGGCTGCCATGTGCCCTGGATGACTCCGGCGGCACTCACGATCTGGGCAAGGTCAAACCCGCTCCATGCGGGGACGGCAGCATTTGCATCGGTGCCCAAGTAGTCCGGGAAGTCGACTTTCCGGGCCGGTGCGGCATCCGGCTGGCTATCGAGACTGAGGGTGAAGGTGCCCGTTTCAAGGGAATCGAACGCTGTTGCCCTGATGCTCTCGCCGGCACGGACTTTGAGCCCGGTGGTGCCGTGAAGATTGGTGGTTGTCCAGGTGATGCCCGCATTTCCAGTGACCGCTCCGCTCTGGAAGCTGTAGTCAAGTGGAGTGGCCGTGCCACTGGCATCCAGCGGGAGATCGAAGTAAATGCCATCATCGAGCCCTTGCCGAAGGTCGAGGGGCGTGCCATTGCTGGCGGCGCTTGCGCTGGCAAAGTCGGAAGTGATCCCTTCGATGGCTGCCGGTGAGGTGGCGGAACCTGGGGATGGAGATAGGAAGAGACGGTTGCGGGCATCCAGCTCGCCTGCGATCCAGCCGCTGCCATCATCGACGAAGCGGTAAATGTCCAGATCGGCGATGCGCAGACGCAGGTTCGCCTGATAGTTGTCATTGTGAATGCGCAGGGTGTGCCCACCCTCGCCGAGCCAAGCGGTGCGGAAATAGACCGTCTCGGTGGAGCCGTTCTGACTGAGCAGAACCTTGGAATCAGCGTGCGTGCCATCAACTTCGAGACGCAGCGGAAGCCGGTCGAGCGCTGAAACCCCGCCCTCGGCAGCCGCCGAAAGCCGCACTTCGAAAAGACCCGCCTCGCCCGCGCCAACGGTGAAGTGATAGTCGATGCTGCCGCGGCGCTCTGAAGAAACCAGATCGCCGTTGCCATCGGTATTCCAATAAGCGCTCGCCGCTGTGAAGTCATCCACGGGAACCTCCACGAAGAAATTCGTCCCGTTGGCCAGGAGAGGATCGGTGCCGCGATCATTTTCAAAGCCATCCGACTGGCCGTCATCATCACTATCGGAGTCAAAAGGATCGGTGCCGGCCTGATATTCGGCGAGGTTGTCGAGACCGTCCTGATCGGGATCACCAAACTGGCCGTTCTCAAGATTTTTCAACGCGCTGAGGCCATTGGCGGCCTCCCATGCGTCAGGCAAAGAATCACCATCGGCGTCGGTAGAGACCGCGGGCATGGTCGAGAAAGCCGAAGCGGGAATTTCCACCCGTTGAGTGGTGCCGGGCACCATCCAGGCCACGCTGACGTGCTGGGCATCCCCCCCTTCCACATGGAGCACTTCAAAATAGTATTTCTGGCCGGCTACCAGATCGATTTCAACCGAGCGCTGGGTGGCGAACTTGTCGTAGTCGACCCTGGTTGAGAAGTTAATCCCGAAACGTTCGTCGGTAACACTGGCAATTTGTTTCTTTTGGAAAGGAGTGGCGTCCGGCGAGAGCCATAGCTCGGCCTCGTCATCTCCTGAAATCCAGAAGCGGTAAGTCCCGCTGACAGTCGGCGTGAGATGTCCGCTAAACCTTTCACCCTCGGTGGCGCCAATTGTCGCGGGGGTGAAAACTCCCGCAGTGTAATCGACGGCAACCGGAGAACGATAAAACCGTTGGGATTTAACCATGGAATCAACCGCTCCGCCGTAGATTGGATACCAAAGCTCGCGCGTCAGCACCCCCTGGAGCGCATCGGCCGCACCCGGATCGCTCCCCAGTGCATATTCATCAAAGTTGGACAGTCCGTCGCCATCGGCATCGCCATACTGCCCCTGATTATTAAAGCCGTCGGTAGCCAGCAGGCCATTGGCCACCTCCCAATCATCGGGCAGTCCGTCATCGTCGAGGTCGTTTGGATCAGTGGCGAAGCTCGCCAGCTGGGCCGCGGGAATCAATTCATCCGGAACCAGGGGCGAGGCGCTGAATTCACTGATACTGGCGGAAATCCCCGCATTCGTATTGGTATTGTCGGTCGCTGCAAAGCCGACGTTTAAAGTGGCGGCGAGCCCGGGAATAAGCCTCTCGCCCACCTTGGCCCACGTGATGCCGTCGGCCGAAGAATAGCCGCTGATCAGATCGCCCTTCCGGACAAGCTTGAGCCATGGCTCGCCGGCAGCGCGGAGCGCTTCGGTCGTAACCCCGCCCGTCACCTCCCGCGACTGGAACCGGACCCCGCCTCCCGACCAAACAAACATTGCCGCATTGCGGGCATCCTGGCCGAGCCCCTCCCGCAGCATCAGCCCGATCTTGCCGGCATCGGCGCCACCCTGGATATCGGAGACTTTCGCGATGAATTCGCCGTCACCGGACCACTGGCTCTGCTTGAAGGCAAAGTTATCCGAAGAACCCCAGAAATCCCCGGCCTCCACCGTCAAACCATGCACGCCATTCTGCTCGCTCCAAACTTGCGAACCCACACTTCCGACCGCTGTTTCAGCCATGGTCAGCGCATCGCGGCGCGCCCAGCTGATGGACAGGTGGTCGCCTCCGCCGCCATCCAGCAGAACGGCTTCAATATAGCGCACCTCCCCGGCGTCCAGCCAAACCTCCCGTGACCTTTGCCCGTGATGACCATCATACACACCGGGACTCTTCCAATAATAAACAGCGGCGATTTCCTCCCTGGCAAAAGGGCTTGCATCCGCCCCCAGGTAAAGCCGGGCATAGTCGTCAGCGGTCAAAAAGAAGGTGTAAAAACCCGCCACCGGGGCGGTCACCGAACCTCTGACCCTCGCGCCAAAGTTATCCGCCTGATTGGGCGTCGTGCCTGCCCCCTGGGTCAGATTCGAAAGATCGGGCGCCCTCGTGCCAATTGACTCCTTCTGGAAACCAAGAATCGTATTATCAGACGACGGGTTGTCCCATCGCTCAAACGTCAGTGAGCCCTGGGTCTGGCCAAAAACAGGCATCGTAAAGGCCAGGGCAAGAAGCTGTAGTTTCTTCATAAAGGGTAAAGGTTCGATGGTTCGAAAAGGCAACGATCAATCGCCGCGCGATTTGAGGCATTCAGCCCGCGACACCAAGAAAAAAACCACTCCTCACAGCGACTATTCCGTCACTTTCAATCGGCACCACTTGGAACAAGCAACTTATAACTATCACTTTTTTTGAAGAGGAACCAATTCCCCAAAATAGCTTGAAGTCGACGCACCGCTGGATCTAATCCCCAACCTGATTCTTCAACCACTTTACCATATGAAACAAAAAACGGCAGTCCTGCTTACCGCCCTGACAATCACCGCCGCATTGGCCCTATTCCTGATATATGACCAGGCCGGAAAACCCCAGACCGGCAAGGAGAGCGGTTCTCGAAATCAGTCCGGGGCAGGGACAGCAGAGCCGTCAATTGATACTCAAGCCCCTCAAGAACTCATCAAATGGAGCGATCTGATCGCGAGAGAGAACCGTCAGATCAGCGCAGAGGAAGCAGCTGAACTTTCGAAGTTCCTTTTCGGCGCACGCCCCGAAGCGGTTGACTCCGGAACCTGGCAGCACTTGGTGAACTCCGGCCTCAACGCGCTACGGTCGCAAATAGAGCCACCAATGGACTTGGGAAGGCAGTTGATCCAAATGGCCGAGGGCGACACGGACCCGGTATTGCGCCTTTACGCTCTCCAGCACCTTTCATTTTGGCTGGATCAAGAGAAGGATCAGGCGGTCAGGCGGGAGATAATCAACTGCCTTTCACGAATCGCCAAGCAGGATGGCGAAAGCAGTCGCGGGACCGCCATCAGCATCTTAAGCCAGAGGGACGAGACTAGGGGTGATACCGAAATTAAAAGCGCTGCCATCGGCCTCATCACCGATCAAAACGCCAAACACGACGTCAGAATTACCTCGATGCACACCTGCGCCGATCAGGGGTGGACCGAATCACTGTCGCAGCTCCACAAAGTTGCGGGCAAAAAGGAAGAGCTGGCGATCGTTCGCAGCGCCGCCATCTTCAGCATAGGAAAATTGGGTGGAGCCGCAGACCTAGCAAAACTTGAGAAAATCAAGCCAAGCACCCGTCTCAAACCCGCGCTACGCAGCGCCATCGAACGGCTGCAGCGAAGAGGCCTTCTCTAACGAGATTGTCACACATCTGAGGAGTATTTCCTTGCCCTGGCGAGATTGGCATGATGATTTTGAACCATCCTACCATTCCCTTGTCTTTATCTGTGTTGAAACCGCTTTCTATCATTTGCGCCTCCGCCCTGCTGCCTTTGAGCTTGCTGCAGGGTGAGCTTTGCGCGCAAGAGGCGACGCCTGAGGCCAAGGAGAGCACACCTGATTATTCAGCCGCTTTGGAAAGGCTCTCAGGATTGCTGCCATTTCGGGCTCAGTCGGGAGATCTTTACGCGGCGGATCAATCGGCTGGCTATTGGCAGGTCTACAGTGAAGGTCCTTCTGGTGGGGCGTGGAAGCTCAAAACTGAGTCAGGTGACCTTATCAATGTCACCAGCATCGACCTGAAGCTTTCGTCGGCTGCTGGACGTAAGTTGGCAATCGAGTCTTACCCGAAGCAAATCATCCAGAAATTCGGTAAGCAGTATCTCGACGATGACAACGAATGGGAATGGATGAGCCACGGCGTGATTATCGCTGGCAAAGAGCTCATCAACGCCGCTATTTGTTATCAGATTGGCGAAAAGGCGGTTGCGAACCAGATGGTGCACTTGGTCCTGAGTGGCTCAAGGGAACCGGAGCAGGCCATTGATGTCGCGATCTCGATCATCGCGGAGCGCGAGATGGCGGGCCTCTACGCGAAATTCGAAACCAGTCGTGATTGGCAAGTTTTGATCGATGGCTTGACTGAGCTGGAGGCGAAGTATGGACGTGGCTGGGTCGGTCGCGGAGGGGTGAAAATTCTCCGAAGGCAGGCCGAAAAGATCGTCGCCGGAGAGACCGAGCCAAAACCTGTGCTGGATGGTGTTGCATTTACGCCTGGCGACCATGACCGGATTGCTGAGTTGTTGGCGCTCCCCGTTGAGGAGTTGGGGCCGAAATGTTTGCTGGAGGCAAATCCGAAGCGAGGTCCGAAGATCAGTTTCCGGGACTTCGAAATCCTGGTTGGCTTGCTCGAGAGTGATTTGCTGCTCTTGCGCGAGGAGAAGGCCAAGTCGGATCAGCTGAGGGTCCCTCAATTTAATAGTGGGAATGAAGTGCTTGGATTGGTGGCTCGGCGTGGGATTTCTGAGGAGGAGAGGGCGGTCAGTTATTACGAAAAAATGGAGCGTCCCAAATCGGTGGGCGAGTTGGTCAACCCCATCCTTCAAGGGCTCCTTTCGGATCGTCGGAGTGGCGGCATGACCACAACTCATACCTACTATTCGGGGTCTTCCCGTGAGATCGATCCATTTCCAGGTGAGATGAAGGACCTGTGGGGCCGCCTCAAGGGGCTCAGTGCGGTGAAGCAAGCGCAGGTGCTGCTCGGTCGAGGTGAGGCACGCGGCGAGGCGCTAGACTATTTGTTAGCAAACGGAAGCAAAGCGGAAGTCGCAGCGTTGCGGGAGCAGTTCCTTGCCGACCCGATTGGCAATGTGGCGGCAGTCGTTGAGTTAATCAAAAAGGAGGGCAAGAAAGGTGCCGATCTGTTTGCCGCGCTCGATCGCGCGGCTAGCGGTTATTATCAGTTGGGAGAGAATGAATTTTATCAAGAGGTCGCTCGCAATGATCACCAGGGACTTTTGGAATATTTCCGGACTTACAAAGGCGGCGAATTGAAAAAGCGGATCGGCGCGCTGAAGCTCATGGTTGAAGATGTGAGCTTCGAGAAAATGCTGGACCTCCTGGCCGAGGGTAAAGTGACGCCTGAGGCGATGGGGAGCCGGCTGAAGGCGGAGCTTGAAGAAAAGCCGCTGGGCGAGCTGCTTCCCAGCTATCTCAAAAGAGCAATGAGAATTCGAGATCTAGACGCCCGGGCGGGTATGCTCAGCGCGCTGGTGTCCTGTTGTTCTGGCCAAGGCGAGGTGGATTTGAGAAACACTGTTTTCCAGAAATTCAATCAGCACCCTAAGCTAGTGCTCGGTGGAATGGGGACCAGAGAGCCCATGCTTGAGGCCATTGGGGAAGAGAAGAAGCATTGGTTAGTTTTATTGGATGATAAGAGAGAGTTTACCGATGAGAGCACTTATCAAGAGCTCGGCATTCACACCATCGCTTCCCGCGCGATGGCAATGATCTATGGCAAGGCGAACTACGCCGACTTGCTCTACCTTAGCTATCTTTATGATAGTCGAGACTACGGCGAGCTTGTGGTCAAAGCGTGCCGGAATTTCGCAGAGACGGGCAAGAACCTCCAATTGCCAGTGCCTGGGACGATCGACGAGGCCCAGGTATCGGCTTGGCGAGGGGAATACCTGGCGCAGAGTGTTGAGTCGCGCGGGGCATGGTTCGAGAAGGCTGAAGTGAATGCCCAGATTGAGCTGATCGCCCGCCGGGCCAAGGACAAGGAGCTGGATGCCGCATTCAATGAATTATCCGACCGCGTGTGCCAGGTTGACGAGGGTGCCGCCAAAAAATGGCCTGAACTGAGCAAAATGTTGGGTAAGGAGGTGACTCCGGAATGGTTTCAAGCATTCTACACCGCATTTTATGCCCAGATGGCCAAGGATTCTGACACCGGGTCATTGATGCTGAATTTTAGTCCACTGATCAATGGTTGGACGCTCATCCCGATTCCGGAGGAAGCCTCCGAATACATGGATCAAATGGTGGAGGCCACCCTGCAACAGAGTGGAATAGTGCCTCCCGAGGGGCGCTCTTATCTTCTGATCATGGCCCAGCCAAAACCGGTCATGATTCACTATGAGGGCATTGAGCAAACCGAGAAGCAGAAAGCATCGGTGGCTACAGTCAATGCCGCATTAGGCGCCATGATTGAAGGGGGCAAGAGTGAAGACGAAACATTTAACGGAGGGTTTATCTTGGTTCCCAGACCCTTCTTGGACGAAGAAGACAAAGCGAAGGACAAGCTGAAGAATGGGCTGCGAGCTTTGAAAGATTTAATCGAATAACCTGATTTACCTATGAATACTGAAAGTGCGACGACCTCAGCTGATCCTGCTGCCCAGTGGCAGGATGTGCGCGAGAAGCTCCAACAAATCCGAGAAGAGACTGGCCGAGTGATCGTCGGGCAGGATGTGGTGGTCGAGCAGATGCTCGTGTCCTTGCTGTGCAAGGGGCATTGTTTGTTGGTGGGGGTTCCTGGCTTGGCCAAGACGCTGCTCGTTAGCACCTTGGGTCGGATTCTGGGGCTGGACTTCCAGCGCATCCAGTTCACGCCGGATTTGATGCCAACTGATATCCTGGGTTCGGAGATTCTGCAGACGGCCGAGGGTGGGCGTGGCTTTGAATTTCAGGCCGGGCCGATTTTTAGTAATCTGATTCTCGCCGACGAGATTAACCGGACGCCACCGAAAACCCAGGCGGCGCTTCTTGAGGCGATGCAAGAGAAGCAGGTGACGGTGGCGGGTAAGACGCGTCCGCTGCAGGAACCCTTCATCGTATTTGCAACGCAGAACCCGATCGAGCATGAGGGCACTTATCCGTTGCCGGAGGCTCAGTTGGACCGATTTTTCTACAACATCAAGATCGATTACCCGAGCTTGGCCGAGGAGGAGCGGATCATCGAAATGACGACTGGGCATCAGCAGCCCGAGGCGCGCGCTCTCTTAGATGCTGACGCGGTGATCAAATTGCAGGAGGCGGCGGTCGATGTGCCGGTGCCGCCCAATGTGGTGCAGGGGATCTTGCAGCTGGTTCATGGAGCTCGACCTAACAATGAGAAGGCTGATGATTATGTAAACCAATATGTCGGCTGGGGACCCGGGCCGCGGGCATCTCAATGCCTGGCTCGGGCCTGTCGGGCTCTGGCACTGGTGCGTGGCAAGTCTAGTGCTTCGATCGAGGAGCTCAAAGACGTCGCCCTTCCCGTTCTCAGGCATCGGGTGATCCCGAACTACAATGCGACGGGTGAAGGCATCGGATCAGACGAGATCATTGCGCATTTGGTGGCAAAGCTCTGAGCTTGAGCCCCCTTGTTAGAAAGAAGCTTAAGCTATGTCGACCAAGCAATACCGCTACCTCAAACCTGCAGACGTCAAAGGTCTGGAGTCGTATGAATTTGCGGTGAAAGCGATGGTCGAGGGTTACCAGGCGGGGAGGCATCGTTCCAAGCAGCGTGGCTCCTCGACTGAGTTTCACGAATACCGCCAATACGCGCCGGGGGATGATCCTTCTCTGGTGGATTGGCGTGTTTTTGCCCGCTCCGACCGGCATTACCTCAAGACCTTTGAGGAGGAGACCAACATGGAGTGCCATGTGTTCTTGGATAGTTCCGCCTCCATGGGATATCGCGGCTCCGCCGAGCTCAGCAAGCTGGAGTATGCTTCATTCTTCGCCGCTTGCCTAAGTTGGTTGGTGATCGCGAAGAACGACCGCGTTTCCCTGCAAATTTTCGATCAAGAAATTCGCAAGCATCTCCCTTCGGGCAGCACCCGGCAGCACTTGCATGAAATTCTCACTGCTCTGGAGAACAACCAACCAAGGGCCGAGACGAGTCTGGGTGAAGCGCTGCGACGGGCGGAGCCGATGATCAAGCGCAAGGGCACCTTGGTGGTGGTCTCAGACTTCTATGACGAGCCGGAAGCGATATTTCGTGGCTTGAGCCCCTACCTGCACCGTGGATTTCGAGTTTATCTGGCACATGTTCTGAGCCCGGATGAGGCGCATCTCGAAGGTGGCGGCATGGCTCGCTTCCAGGACATGGAATCGGGGGAAAAGCTGACGCTGCACGCGGATACGATCCGTGATGCTTACGCGGAGGAAATGCAGGAGCACCTGCGTTCCCTGCGTCGCTTGGCCTCGAGCCGGCAGGTCGACTACGTTCAGGTCACCACCGAGAGTTCGTATTTCGAACTGTTGGATCGCTTAACCACCCGCAATGCCCGCTGAGATGAACTTGTTCTTTGGAAATGCGGCCTGGATGGGGCTGCTTGGGCTGGCACTTATCCCGATCATTGCGCACTTGGTGGCTCGACGGCGGCCGCAGGCGCGTGAGTTTCCCTCACTGCTTTTTCTGAAGCGGGTGATGCGCAAGACCGCGCGCTATCGCAAGCCTCAGGACTGGGCTTTGTTGGCCTTGAGAACTTTGGCGGTGCTGGCGCTGGTGACCGCCTTTCTGCATCCCTTACTGACCAATCGAGAGGCTGGTGATGAGGCCGGCGGCGAAAAGGCGGTGGTCTTGGTGGTGGATGTCTCGGCCTCGATGGCGGCGACGGGAGCGGATGGGCGTCGGTTCGACATTGCGCGTGAACAAGCGATTGCCTTGTTAAAGCAATTAAAGCCGACCCGGGCGAATGTGATCTGGATCGGCGCACAGGCGGAGGCGGTGTTTCCCGAGCCTGGGCCTAACTTGGACTTTCTGGAGCAGGAGCTCAATCAAGCTAGCCCGCGACCTGAGCCCGGGGCGATCCGTGCGGCGCTGCGCTTGGCGGCTGACCAGGTGGCCGGCCTATCGGGGGAGAAAGAGATCTTCATATTATCCGACTTTCAAGCGAATGCGTGGCAGGACCAGGCGCTGCCTGGTGGGGTGCCGGTGAAGACCATTGCATGCGGGGACGATGTGCCGAGCAATCTGGCGATTACCGAGCTCAGCGTCAGTCCGGCGGAGCCAGTGGTGGGGGAGCCGGTCGAGGTCCAGTGTGAGGTGACGAATTTCTCCAAGGAGCCGAGATCAGTTCCCGTTGTGATTGAAATTGGCGGTAGCCGGGAGGCGCGTGACCTGACGCTCGAGCCGGGGTCTCAGGGAATGGTGATCTTGCAAACCAAGCTGTCGCAAGCTGGGAATTTCGCGGTAAAGGCCGAGCTTGGCGGTGACGACTTCATCGGTGACAACGTGCGGCGCGCGGTCTTGCGGACCTTGCCTGCCCGGAACCTGCGCGTGATCCTGCCGATGCCGGACGCGGAAGTTCCAGAGGCCCTGCGGGGCATTGCTCGTGCCCTGCCGTGGCTGGAGCTGAAGGTGAACTCGGTGGGTGAGCTGAGCGAGGCACAGATCGTCGAGACCGACTACCTCATGCTGCTCGATTGGCAGGGGCGACGCGCCGAGATGGTTGAAAAATTCGCCGCGGAAGGGGTGACAGTCCTGATCTCGCCGCAGGAAGGGATAGAAGTGAATGTGCTGACTGAACTGCTCGGGATGGATGGGCAGAAGGGCAAGCTGGTGGCGGAAACGACGCGTGGAAAGGCCTGGCCACTGGGGTGCGTGAACTTGGAGGCGGAGGTCTATGATCTCTTCCGCAGCGGCGAATTTGGCGCGCCCTTGAACGGCGAGGTGAAGTCCCGCCTGAGCATTCCCAAGGCATGGGGCGCGGCCGGTGGGGTCACGAGCTTGGTGGAGTATGCCGACGGAGTCCCGGCCTTGTTAGTGAGGCGCGATGGAGGACGATGTGTCGGGGTTTGGGGAATTCCTTTGACTAGCGATCAGTCCAGTTTGTCAGCGCAGGCGAGTTTCGTGCCTTTCTTTGGAGAGTTTCTCAAGACCTACCGTCGACGCTCGGCGATGGGTAGAACCGAGGGGCTGCCCGGCTTTCCCCTGAGCTGGAAGGTGCCGGATGAGACGGAGTTCAATCTGGTGGCGTTGCGTGAGCGCTCGTCGGGTGATGAGCTGCCGCTGGTCTTGGCTGCCGGTGACGGGGGAAATGAAATGATCAGTGAAGTCGCGATGAAACCCGGGGCCTACGAGTGGTCGGTGAGCAATCAGGTGCTCGATACCATGGTGGTGAACTTTCCGAGCAGTGAATCCGACCTTCAAGGGATGCCGGCGGATCAATTGGCGGGCGGTGAATCGATTGC
>CAXIBU010000089.1:0-11531 GCA_964021555.1 uncultured Verrucomicrobiales bacterium
ACCACAGAAAAAACAAAATACACGAAAGCCTCAATCGAAGCTCTTAAGCAGAGCCTCAGCTTTCGTGTATTTTGTGTATTTCGTGGTTCCCCAAAAACAGAACGGATTAGCCCTTAGCGAACTTCAGCTCTCCGTTCTCGACGGTGGTTTCGATGAGGTCGCCATCGATGTAGCTTCCTTCCAAGATGTCCAAGCTCAGCGGATCCAGTAGGTAGCGCTGGATGGCACGCTTGAGCGGGCGGGCACCGTAGATGGGGTCGTAGCCTTTGGTTCCTAGGAAGTCCTTGGCTTCTTCGGTAAGAGCTAGACCGATGCCCTGTGCCGCGAGGCGTTTGCGCACCCGCGCGAGCTGTAGGTCTACGATGAATCCGATCTCGCTCGGATCGAGCCGGTCGAAGATGATGGTTTCATCGATACGGTTAAGGAACTCGGGGCGGAAATGCGCCTTGAGTGCCTCGGTGACCTTGGCCTCGCGCTGCTCCGAATTTTCCTCACCGAGGATGTGCTGACTGCCGATATTGGAAGTCATGATCAGAACGGTGTTGCGGAAGTCCACGGTGCGTCCCTGGCCGTCGGTAATACGACCGTCGTCGAGCACTTGCAGCAGTGCGTTGAAGACGTCGGGGTGCGCCTTTTCGATCTCATCGAAGAGAACCACTGAGTAGGGGTTACGCCGAACGTGTTCAGAGAGCTGTCCCCCCTCTTCGTAACCGACGTAGCCCGGAGGCGCTCCGATGAGACGGGCGACACTGTGTTTCTCCATGTATTCTGACATGTCGATGCGGACCATTGAGGACTCGTCATCGAACAGAAATTCAGCGAGAGCCTTAGATAACTCGGTCTTGCCCACACCAGTCGGCCCGAGAAACAAGAATGATCCGATCGGTCGATTCTCATCCTGCAAGCCAGCGCGAGCACGGCGAACCGCATTGGAGACCGCACGAATCGCGGCTTTCTGCCCAATGACCCGCTCGCCGATACGCTCTTCCATGTGAACCAGCTTGGAGCGCTCGCCTTCTTGGAGTCGGTCAATCGGGATACCGGTCCAGGTCGAAACGACCCTTGCGACGTCCTCTTCAGTGACTTCTTCCTTGAGCAGGCGGCTGCTGCCCTGCTGTTCAGCCAGTTTGGATTCTTTCTCTTTCAACGCTTGTTCGGCCTCGGGGATCTGCCCGTAAGCAATTTCGGAGGCACGACCGAGGTCGCCAATGCGCTTGGCTTGTTCCGCCTCGGTCTTGAGGGCATCGAGCCTTTCCTGCAGCCCACGAACTTCGTCGATGACCGCCTTTTCATTGCGCCACTGAGCAATGAGCCCGGAGCTCTGCTCTTTGAGATTGGCCAGCTCTTCCACGACTTTTTCAAGTCGGGCGGCGCTGCCTTTATCCGTCTCCTTCTCCAGCGCGCGCTTTTCCATCTCCAATTGCATGGACTGACGCTCCAGGATGTCGATCTCGGCAGGCATGCTATCGAGCTCAATCTTGAGACGGGAAGCTGCCTCGTCGACCAAATCCACGGCTTTATCCGGAAGAAAGCGATCCGCAATGTAGCGGTCGCTCATTTCAGCCGCGGCTACCAAGGCGGCATCAGTGATGCGCACCCCGTGGTGAACTTCGTAGCGTTCTTTGAGTCCGCGCAAGATGGCAATGGTGTCTTCAGCACTCGGTTCACCGACTTTGACCGGCTGGAACCGACGCTCCAAAGCCGTGTCCTTTTCGATGTATTTGCGATACTCGTCTAGTGTCGTCGCACCGATCGTGCGCAACTCACCACGAGCAAGCTGGGGCTTGAGCAAATTCGAGGCATCAACCGCCCCTTCGCTAGCTCCTGCTCCAACAATGGTGTGCAGTTCGTCGATGAAGAGGATGATCTCGCCATCGCTGTCAGTGACTTCTTTTAAGAAAGCCTTGAGACGGTCCTCAAATTCGCCGCGGTATTTGGCCCCGGCAATCATCGAGCCAAGGTCGACCGAAATCAGACGCTTATTCTTCATTGAATCCGGCACGTCGCCCTCGACGATGCGTCGAGCGAGACCTTCGACGATGGCCGTCTTACCAACCCCAGGCTCACCAATGAGACAGGGATTGTTCTTGGTGCGGCGACTAAGCACCTGCATGACGCGGCGAATTTCGCCGTCGCGACCAATCACCGGATCAATCTTGCCCTCGCGAGCTTTCGCAGTGAGGTCCTGACCGTATTTCTCCAAAGTTTGGTATTTGCCCTCTGGATCTTCATCAGTGACTTTCTGGCTGCCGCGAACGGTTTCGATGGCGCTTTTCAGTTCGGCCTCGCTGAGGTCGAGCTGCTTGAACATTTCAGCCACTTCACCACCTGACTTGAGCGCGCCCAAGAGGAAGTGCTCGACACTTAAAAAGTCGTCACCAAATCCCTCACGCACCTTATCGGCTTGCTCGAGACTTTTGTGCAAACTCTGCCCGATCTGTGGCTGCGCGGTGGCACCAGTAACTTTAGGCGTGTTGTCCAGGCCATGCTTCACCGCTGCGGCGAGCGCGGCAATATTGACACCCGCCTTTTGCAGGATCGGCTGAGTTACCCCACCCTCCTGCTCAAGCAGAGCTGAGAGCACGTGGGTGCTCTTCATTTCGGCGTGGCCATTTTTTGAGGCCAGTCCCTGGCCCCTTTGCAGGGCCTCTTGTAGTTTTACGGTAAGTTTTTCCATGAATTGATTCAATCATAGTCAATACTTGTTCACAACACTTTTTCGTCATAATATGGCTAGGAAGTGAAAAATAATTCTCCACGATTGACCCGGCACTGGCCATCGTTAGGCTCCGCTCAGACATGACCGATATTGTGTATTTCGACTTGGAGACCATGCGCTCAGCGGATGACGTAGGAGGATGGAACCGCAAGCAAGACATGGGAATGTCGATCGGCGTGACCTACTCCACCAAGGAGGGCAAGTATCGCATTTTCGGCGAGAGCGAGGTCAACCAGCTGATCGATCAGTTGTTAAATGCGGACCTGGTCGTGGGCTACAACCACGTCAGTTTCGATTACGCCGTGCTTGAGGGCTACACGATCCTGGACCTCGGCAGCCAAACCCGAAACCTTGATTTGATGGTCGATGTCGAGCAGACCTTGGGCAAACGACTCAAATTGGAATCCATCGCCGGAGCTTCGCTGGGCATGGGGAAATCCGCCGACGGTCTGCAGGCCCTCAAGTGGTATGCGGAATACCGCCGCAGCGGCGACTCGCAGTTCCTGATGAAGATTGCGGAATACTGTGCTTTCGACGTGAAGGTGACCAAGTGCGTTCACGAATACGGCCAACAGAACGGCAAAATCCTCTTCGATGATCGAAACGGCGGAATCGCTGAGGTCGAGGTCAAGTGGTAGCAACCCGAAGTGCACACCAATGAAGTCGCGCCTATTCTTTTCTCTTTTCTTCGGGTGCGTCTGGATTGTGATGGGTCTGTGGGCGAAGGTGCTCGGCGGCCTGCCGAGACATGAAGAGATCGTGGCCCGCATCCTTGGTGAGTCTCATTCATCGGTCCTGATTGTTCTGATAGGCATCGGAGAGATCATTTTCGGATTTTGGCTCTTATCACGGTGGAAGTGGCGCATCGCCTGCTATCTGCAGATTCTCGCTGTCGGCGTGATGAATACTTTGGAAATCATTCTCGCCAAAGACCTGCTCCTGTTTGGAATTTGGAATGGTTTGGTCGCGCTTGCCTTCATGCTGGTCACTTGGTGGGCGTCTCGAGCCCCTGAAAATTCAACGCCCTCCGGATCCTGATGGCTTGGCTCAAATGCAACCCCTTTCCCGTCAGGGCACACTTCGACTTCAGCATCACACTGACCTTCGCGGTGCCCTTGGCAGAACTGCAGGAAAGGCTTCCTTGGCCCTTGGTTGCCGATTCTTTTGAGGATCGCTTTGGTTTTCTCGCGGTTGCCTTCGTGAAAACCAGGAATTTGCGACCCGCACCCTTTCCCCAATGGCTTGGGCGTGACTTTCTGCTCATCGGCTACCGACACTTCGTTCGCTACCGCACCAGTGAAGGGCGCAACTTGCGCGGACTCCACATCATTCGCTCGGAGACCGAAAAGCGTGCCATGAAACGGCTTGGCAGTCTCTTTACCCCCTATCAATACACTCACCATCCTCTGCGGGCCACGGACTCAGATGATAGCTACCGTGCGAGTTGCGAGTCACCTCCCATGCACATCGATGCTCTCAAGCCGGGAGCGACAGCGGCGGATCTACCTGAAGGGTCCGTCTTTCCCGACTGGCGAGCGGCGCGGCGCTTTTGCGGGCCCATGCCCTACACCTTCAGTGCCAAGCCTGAGCAAAATTCGATGCTCCTGATCGAAGGCGCGCGGACCCAGTGGAAACCCGAGCCCATCCAGGTCAGCTCCTTCGAGCTCCCTTATCTCACCCAATTGGGCTTTTCAGAGGCTCGGCTTTCGGCCGCTTTCATGGTGAAAGATGTCGATTACGAATGGCGAAAAGGCAAGCTAGACCCTCTCACTCCTCCAGCAAAATGACCCGCTCAGAATTTCAAGGCGTCGCGACTGTCGTTCGCTTCAATTGGCCCTTCTTCGTCATCGCTCTGGCTGGCGCAATCGCGCTTGGGGTTTCGAGCTTTTTTGTGCCGAGTTGGTTAGGTGTCGCCTGCGCTTTAGTTGGGTTCGGGATCATGCTAACGACGGTAAGCTCCCTGCTGGGCACCTACCTTGCCTACGACGCCTCTAGTCTCTACCGACTGGAATGGTTGGCTCCCCACCTGCCGGAAAATGGCGAAGCCGCCAACATTCACGCGGGCTTCGATGAGACCACCGAGCTTCTGCGCTCGCAGTTTGGTCAGCTCAACTGGTGTGCGATGGATTTCTATGATCCACAAATCCACACCGAGGCCTCCATCCGACGCGCCAGGGCAAGTCAGCCAGCAATCGAAGGCACCATCGAATTTCACAGTCGGTCAATCCCCGCCCGGGACCAGCAGTTTGACATCGTCCTGCTCACTCTCGCCGCTCACGAAATTCGAGACCGACAGGAACGGATCGACTTTTTCACGGAGATTCGACGCGTCTTAAAACCCGATGGTCGCGCGATTGTCACCGAGCACTTGCGCGACATCCCGAACTACCTGACTTACTCCATCGGAGCCCTGCACTTTCACTCACGCTCGGCTTGGATGGATTCTTTTGATGGCGCGAATTTGTCCGTCGAGGCCGAAATTCGCCCCGCGCCCCTGATTCACACCTTTATCCTCTGCAAATGACTCTCCTTCTTCAGATTACTGGCGTTCTGCTGATCTTCCTAGGCCTGGCCCATAGCCTTTTCAACCGCCACTTCAACTGGATCGCGGAATTGAAGAAGGTAAATCTGATCACCAGGCAAGTCTTTCACGTGCACCACTTTTTTGTCGCCCTGACCGTCACTTTGATGGGGATCCTGTGCCTGATCTATCCCGAAGACCTGCAAACGACTCCCTTAGGACGTGCGATCTGCCTGGGGCTTGGCTTCTTCTGGCTATGCCGCCTTTTCATCCAGTTTTTTGGCTACTCCTCCGAGCTATGGAAGGGGCGAACCTTCGAGACGGTGGTGCATTGTCTTTTCGGCCTTCTTTGGCTTTCGCTGACCGTCTTATTCACTATGGTTGGACTTGGGGTGACTTTCTGAAATTTGAGGCTTTCATTGAACAAAAGATCGGGCCACTTTGTCGCACCTTAACCCATGAGCGAACCCACCCTTCTCATAGTCGACGACGAACGTGCCACACGGGACGGCCTTCGGATGGCGCTTGAAGAGGCCTTTGACATCTACGCTGCGGCAGATGCCGGCGAGGCGATGAATGTGCTGAAGGGTGAAAAGATCGATCTCATGCTGACTGATCTCAGGCTCGGTGGTGATTCCGGAATGGAACTGCTCGATCAGGCGCTTTCCCTGCCAAATCCTCCGACCTGCCTGATGATGACGGCCTACGGATCGGTCGATACGGCAGTCGAGGCGATGCGTCGGGGCGCGTGGCATTTCGTCACTAAACCGCTGAATTTAGACGAAGTCGAGCTGCTCCTGAAGCGTGCCCTGCGATCGCAACGCTTGGAATCGGAAAATACCGCGCTCAAGCAGCAGGTGGACGACAAATTCGGTCTTGATCGGCTGATCGGAAAGTCGCCTGCGATGAAAAGCGTCTTCGAAATGATCAATCAGGTCGCCGCGACTAAAGCGACCGTCTTGATCGAGGGTGAAAGTGGCACGGGCAAAGAGCTTGTCGCTCATGCCCTGCACAAACTCTCCGGACGCCCGGCGGATAAATTCGTCGTAGTTAATTGCGCCGCCCTCTCTCCTCAACTCCTCGAGAGTGAATTATTCGGCCACGAGAAAGGCGCCTTCACCGGTGCCGCCCAACGCCGAGTCGGGCGATTTGAACAAGCCGATGGCGGGACTTTAGTTCTCGATGAGATCGGTGAGATCGATGCAGCGACACAGGTCAAGCTACTGAGAGCTCTTTCCGAACGCAGCATCGAAAGAGTCGGCTCCAATCAACCGCGTAAAGTCGATGTTCGGGTGGTGGCCGCCACTAACAAGCACCTGCGAGACCTCGTCGATAAAGGCGAATTTCGGGAGGATCTCTTCTTCCGACTCAATGTCGTGCGCATCGACATGCCCCCTCTCCGAGAGCGAATGGAAGACGTGATGCTGATGGCGAATACCTTTTTGAAGGAGTTCTCGAAGGACAACGGCCGCGAATTCAAACCACTCAGTGATGAGTCCCAATCGCTCATGCTCAGCTACTCATGGCCCGGAAACGTTCGCGAGCTGCGGACCGCCATCGAACATGGTGTGGTGATGAGCAATACCGACTCAATCGAACCTCGCCACTTGCCGCAATTTCTTACCTCCGATGAATCAGCTCACCCATCCGCGACATCCGCGCCGAAATTGAGCTCGTCTGTATCCTCCGCCAATCACGATTCCAACCAGATTCCCCTTGAATCTGAAGATGAATTCAACTTGCATTCGCTGGAAATCCAGACAATCAGACGTGCCTTGAAGCGCGCTGACGGTAATCGGACAGAAGCCTCAAGACTCCTAGGAATCAGCCGCCGCACGCTTCAGCGAAAATTGAAGATGCCAGGCCTCGAATAACTACCACTTCTCCACCTATCCCTACCTCACTTTCATGAGTTCTGATTCACGTCTCCTCCAACCTGCCGCGCTTGTCCGGCGTGTTCTATTCTTTGTTCTTCTGGTCGCGATGACCTTGATCCAGCTATTTGTGGTTTTCAGCGGTCTGACCAGTGCCGAGGGCATTGAGCAAGCGCAAGTTGCGCGGGAAATTTCCCGAGGTAACGGCTTCTCCACCCAAGTCGTTCGTCCCATTGCTTTAGCTCAAGGCGAGCAAAATCAGCCGGGGCAGCTTAAGCTCAATCGCTTTCCTGACACCATGCATGCGCCACTGTCGCCCATGGTTCACGCCGTTTTGTTTAAGGTCATCGGCGCTAACGACTTTGAAAAATGGCGCATGGCCAAGAAGGAAAAAATCTACGCTCTCGATCGCATCATCGCAGCCGTCTCGATCGGCTTTTTCATGGTTGCGCTCTGCATTAGCTACTTTCTTGCAGCACGTATTTTCGACGCCAGGATTGCCGGAGTGATGGCGATATTATTGCTCCTCTGTGACCTTATTTGGCAATTCTCGCTCTCAGGTCTGCCCCACATGTTCATGTTGATGCTGATGTCAGCCGGCCTTTACTTCACCTACCGCGGAGTGGAAAATGCAGCGGAAGGTAACAGTGCACTCGGTTCGGTTTTCTCTGCGGCGATCTTCTTCGTCCTCCTCGCTCTGACCAATTGGATTTGCATTTGGGTTTTGATTGGCTTCCTCGTCTTCACTGTCGTCTACTTCCGCCCACGCGGAGCCGTAGCGAGTTTTGGAATCCTCGCCCTGCTCGCTGGCTCGGCCTTCAATCTGTATCTGAACCTTTCGTCCACAGGTTCACCCTTGGGAACCGCATTCTTGACGAGCTACAACTCCAATCCGGAATACCAAGAAATCTTCATGCGCTCGACCGAGCTTGGCGATGTGCAGTTCAATTTCCGAAACTTACTGCTCAACCTTCTGCAAACCACTTTCATGCAAGTCACCGATATCATGACTCTGCTCGGTGGTATCATCGTTGCGCCCTTGTTCTTTCTTTCCTTGCTGCACCCATTCAAACGCAAGAGTATCGCAGACTTCCGCTGGTGCGTCGTTCTCATGTGGGTCCTGGGCACCCTTGGTATGACGATTTTCGGAATGCACGACGAGATCAGCCAGAATCAAATTCACATTCTGTTCGCCCCGATCATGACCGCTTATGGTCTCGCCATTGTCTCGATCTTCTGGGCGCGTCTCGGCGTCGCCTCTCGTGTCCCTATGCTGGGACAGCTACACTTCATTGCCATCGTCTTCATTAGCACCGCACCTCTCATTCTGAACATGGTTATTCAGGTGAAAGACGTAATGGTCAGCGCGAAGTCTCAAGAATTCCGCAATGGGATTGCCTACCCCTACTTCCCTTACATGATGAATGCGGTAATCAATCCTTTGATCCCAAAAACTCAGGCCATTGCTACCGACCAACCTGAGGCGGTTGCCTGGTATGCCGACCGGACTGCCGTTTGGCTTCCCGGATCAATCGACCAGTTCAAGAAAGTCGAGGAAATCGCCACTGAGCAAGGTCACCCCGTGGCAGCTATTTTAGTCACGCCTTCTTCGCATGCCACCTCCCCTGTCATCTCCGCTGATTTCGACAACCTTAACCGCCGCTACCGTGACTTCCTGCCACTCATCACGGACGGGCCCATCAGTGCGTCGGTCATCGGGACCGATACCTTCAGCATCCTACCAGCAATCAAAGGCGAAGCCATGGACGACCTTCGACGTCGATACTTTGATAAAACACCTGGAACCGTTAGTGGTCGAATCATGCTACTCGGAGGCCACTTGGTTCTCTACCGCAACAACAACGAGACCCTGCTCCGCGAAGCGCGCCAAGTCTCGAGAGCGAAGAGCGAACAAGAAGGAGGAGAGTAGCGTCATGGCGACTGATAAGAAACTCAGCTTCGAAGACGCTCTGGAAGAGCTCGAAAAAATCGTTCTTTCGATGGAAGAGGACGAACTGAACCTAGAGGAGCTAGTCTCCCGATTCGAACGGGGAACCAAGCTTCAGCGGCATTGCAGCCTCGTCTTGGAGCAAGTGCGGACTCGGATCGAAACTCTCAAGCAAAGTCCGGAGACGGATAAACCTGCCGATTCATCGTCAACTGAGAACGAGGAATCAACCGATGATAATGATGAGCTCCTCTTCTAAACCATTCGAACTTGGACCGATACTACAGTCCATCGAGTCTCCAGACGATGTCAAAGCCCTGCAAGACATCCAGCTCCCCGATCTCGCAGCTGAGGTCAGGGCCGTTCTGATCAATTCGCTTTCCAATACTGGTGGCCACCTTGGACCAAACTTGGGGGTTACCGAGCTAACAATCGCCATGCATCGAGTATTCTCGACGCCTCGCGATATGTTCACGTTTGACGTCTCGCACCAAGGATATGTGCACAAGCTGCTGACTGGGCGAGCCAAGGAATTTGACACCATCCGCCAATATCAGGGCTTAAACGGATTCCTGCTGCGCACCGAGAGCGAGCACGATCACTACGGAGCAGGACACGCAGGCACAGCCCTCTCAGCTGCGCTTGGCATGGCCGCCGCCCGCGATCAGAAAAAGGAAGACAGTCACGTCGTAGCCGTTGCTGGCGACGCCGCATTTACCTGCGGGCCAACCTTGGAAGCTCTCAACAACATCGCATCGACGACCAAGCGGATGATCGTCGTTCTCAATGATAACGAATGGTCGATTGACCGAAATGTTGGAGCTGTCGCCCGCTACTTCAACGAACTTCAAACTCACAATGCCTACTCGGCCGTGCGTGCGAAGGCTGCCGACTTTGTCCAAAAGATTGCTGGCGAAGGTGCTCGGAAATTTGCTCATAAGGTCGAGCGCAGCGCCAAGAACTTGCTCTTCCCCAATGTCCTGTTCGAAAAATTCGGGCTGAGGTATTTCGGCCCCATTGATGGCCATGACCTTCCGCTCCTGATTAAGACTTTTGAATACCTGAAAGAGCAAGACGAGCCGGTCATTCTTCACATCATCACCGAAAAGGGGCGCGGCTATCAGCCTGCACTAGACAAGCCAGGAAAGTTCCACGGCTTGGGACCCTACAAGATCGATGATGGTAGCACCGCTGGCGCCGGGACTCCGACTTTCTCGGAGCTCTTCGGTCGCACCGTCACGGATATCGCCAAGAAGGACGAAAAGGTCGTTGCCATTACCGCTGCGATGCCAGGTGGAACCAAGCTCGACATCTTTAAAAATGAGCTCCCCGATCGTTACTACGACGTCGGCATCGCCGAGGAGCACGCTGCACTTTTCGCCTGTGGCATGGCAACCGAGGGCATTCGCCCGTTTCTAGCGATTTATTCGACCTTTATGCAGCGCGCGTATGACATGATCATTCATGACATCGCCCTACAGAATCTTCCCATTCGCTTATGCATGGATCGCGCCGGTCTTTCTGGTGACGACGGGCCGACTCACCACGGGCTCTTCGATATCGGATATTTGAGGACCGTGCCAAACCTGATTCACATGCAACCGAAGGATGAGGACGAATTTGTCGACATGCTCCATCTGATGGCAAAATACGATGATGGCCCAATCGCCATCCGCTACCCACGTGGCGCAGGTGTCGGTGCGCCGATCAAAGATCAGCCAGCCGAACTCACCATTGGCGAAGCTGAGGTCATTCAAGAAGGAACTGACGTCGCGCTATTTGGCCTCGGGCACCTGTTCGAGATCGCAGTTGAGGCAAAAGAAATCCTTGAAGCTCAAGGGCTCTCCGTCGCCCTCATCAATCCCCGCTGGATCAAACCGCTGGATGCCGAAACCATCTTGAGATTTGCTCGCCAATGCAAGGTCGTCTGCACCTTTGAAGATCATGTGGTAACTAACGGATTCGGCAGCGCAGTCATGGACCTCCTACACTCCGAGCAAGTGTGGACCCCGGTCGCACGCGTGGCTTGGCCTGATGACTTCGTTGAACATGGTAAAGTCAATATCCTGCGTGAACTTCACGGCATTACAGCCGAGGCGGCAGTGGAACAAATTAACCAAATCTTAGGATAAGCTTATTGATGGAAAAAGGGCGCTGAGAGCGATTCACCGCTTGACTGAAATCGCCTCCCCCTCTATCCCATCCCTCCACTGTTGAAGCAGTGCTAAGGGCGGAATGGCCAAGTGGTCTAAGGCGCCGGTTTGCAAAACCGGTATTCGCGGGTTCGAATCCCGCTTCCGCCTCCAAGCTTTCAAAAAAAGGTTCACCAAAACGGTGGGCCTTTTTTTAATGCCCTGAAGCCAACCGGATTAGGTGTCAGACGACCACGTCTGGCTGCAAAAAACCCTGGCGGACCAGAAATGCATCAAAAGCATCCACCGTGACCTCGAAATGCTGCTCGCTGACATT
>CAXIBU010000090.1:0-11496 GCA_964021555.1 uncultured Verrucomicrobiales bacterium
CCAGCCGAATTCATCACGAATTTGAAGGAACATCGCCAGTTTATCCCCAACACCTAGCTCTGGGTAGCCTTTGCCGGTTGCCAAAGCCTTCTTCGCCCTTGCGTCGACTTGTTTAGGGTCAGCCGTCCAAGACCAGCCCCCTCTGGGGGTGATCCCGAGCCGGTTGAAGGCATGGGCTGAGAAAAGGTTGACGGTGCACTCAATGGAACCATCAAAGGTGTAGGCATTGTTCCAGCTCCATGCCTTATCAGGGCGGCGCTGGGCTTCGTGGCCGAGTTCGTGGAACCAGCCCCAGTTACCTCCGGATTTCAGTGCCTCGAGATCGACGACGCCTTTGCAATGTTGTTGTGGACCCTGCATCGGGTAGCCGGCGTGGAAGAGACCGTTGGAGATCTGGACGTCGACATTGACGCGTTCGGGCATGGTGCGAATTTTGCTTAGTCCGCCCAATTCATCGTGAAGTTGCACAACTTTATCCCAATATTCGAGCAGAGCCGTGGGGTCCTCCATTTCGCGGATCCAGGCGGAGGGGAAGGAAAGAGCGACTCGTGGGGTCACGAGTTCGGCGTAGGGCGCGGGGGCTTGGCGCCCTTTTTCTTTCCATTCCTCAACCGAGCTTTTGCCGAGAACAAAATACGGGGCTTCAAGGGCATTCTTGATTGCGACAGGGAAGCTTGGCTTTTGCTGTGGTTTATCGCCGGTATCGATGTAGATCGCGCCGCCAAAGGCTGAGGCGACTTCGATCACTTCTTGGTCGACTTTGAAGCTACGAGCGGGGCTCTTGGGAAGTCGTTCCAAATTCTTCTTCAGGGAAATTTGGTCGCGGTGCCCGGAGAGCTGCACGCTCAAATTCTTACCGACCCATTGTTTTGGGAATTTCAGTTTAACGACCTCGCCTGGCGCGGCATATAGGCCGGTCGAGTGCCAGCGCTCGGAAGTGGGATCGATACTGACCAAACGGTTGATTCTAGCGGCATCGTCGGGGATGCTTCCGTAGAGTTCTTCAGCTTTAGGGTGGGCCGGGGTTTCGGCCGGGGGGGTGTTGGCGAGGTAGTCGCCCGCGACTTTGAGGATCAACTTTGGCAGTTCGTCTTTGACCTTCTTCAGCTTGCCATTGGCAGCCCTGCCGATGAGGTCGCCCGAGAGAGCCACGCATTTCTTCTGAACGGTGAGTCGTTCTTCGGCTGAGAGCTTGCTGAAGCGCTTGCCGTTGAGCTGCTCGGCGAGAGAGGACTGCTCCGCAGCGGGGAGAGTTTTCCAATTGGTAAGTTGCTCAGAGAGTTCCGCTGACAGGGCAACGGAACTGAGAGCGAGAGACGCAACGAAAGTCCGAATAGAAAGGCGCATGAGGTAAGATACCTCAACTCATGCGCTACTTTGTCAAAATTCTCAGTTAGCCACTATATTGACCAAGCGACCCGGGACGACGATGACTTTACGCACGGTATTGCCCTCGATGAATGATTTCACATTTTCATCGGCAAGAGCGAGAGCTTCCACTTCGTCTTTGCTGGCATCCTTTGAAATCATCAGCTTGGCGCGGACTTTTCCATTCACTTGGACGACAATCTGAATCTCGGATTCGACGAGGTAGTCTTCGTTGTAAGTCGGCCAATCTTGGTCGCAGAGCTGAGTTTTGTTGCCAAGTTTGGCATTCAGCTCCTCGGAGAGATGGGGCGCAAATGGGTTCAGGCACTTGAGGAAGTCAACGAACAGCGCGCGTGGAACGACCTCCGCCTTGGTGAAGGCATTGGTGCAGATCATCATTTGCGAGATGGCGGTGTTGAAGCTGAGCTTCTCGATGTCCTCGGTGACCTTTTTGATGGTCTCGTGGGAGACCTTGAGCAGCGCCTTATCGGAGTCAAATACGGCGTCCGTAATCTTGCTGTTGAGTGCCCAGGTTTCGTCGGATTTCTCCATGGCGACACGCCAGACTTTCGCGAGGAATCGTGAAACGCCTTCGACGCCCTTCATTTGCCATGGCTTGACCTGTTCAAGCGGCCCCATGAACATTTCGTAGAGACGCAGGGCATCGGCGCCGTATTCTTTAACCACGTCGTCAGGATTGACCACGTTGCCGATGGATTTGGACATTTTTTGTCCATCTTCGCCGAGGATCAGTCCTTGGTTCACGAGTTTCTGGAAGGGCTCGATGGTGGAGACGAGGCCGAGGTCGTGGAGGACCTTGTGCCAGAAACGGGCGTAGAGCAGGTGCAGGACCGCGTGCTCGGTGCCGCCGACGTAGAGGTCGACCATGCCGGTGGAGCCACCGTTACCGGACCAGTATTGCTCGGCTTCTTCAGAGATGAAGCGCTCGCCGTTCTGGGGATCGCAATAGCGCAGGTAATACCAGCAGGAGCCAGCCCACTGGGGCATGGTGTTGGTCTCGCGCTTGGCGGTCTCGGAGTAGTTGATCCACTCGGTGGCCTTGGCCAAGGGGCCTTCAGGAGAACCGGTGGGTTTGAAGTCTTCCATCTCGGGCTGCAGCAGTGGCAGCTCGGAGGCATCGAGGGCACGGTGCTGACCATCTTCCCAGAGAATCGGGAATGGCTCGCCCCAATAGCGCTGACGGCTAAACAGCCAATCGCGCAGCTTGTAGTTGACCTTGAAAGTGCCCTTGTCGTTGTCGACCAGCCACTTGATGATCGCCTTTTTGGCATCCTTGGTCTTCATCCCGTCCAAGAAGCCTGAATTGATGGAAGTTCCGTTTCCGGTGAAGCCTTTCCAATCGGAATCGCCTGATGGCTGCACCACTTGAGTGACAGGGAGCTCGAATTTGGTGGCAAATTCGAAGTCGCGCTCGTCGTGAGCGGGCACGGCCATGATGGCGCCGGTGCCGTAGGACATCATGACGTAGTCTGCGATCCAAACGGGGATCTTCTCGCCGTTGACCGGATTGGTGGCGAAGGCACCAGTGGCGACGCCGGATTTGTCCTTGTTGAGGTCACCGCGCTCGAGGTCGGATTTCAGCGAGCAGGATTTGATGTAGGCCTCGACGGCCTCCTTTTGCTCATGGCTTGTGATCTCTGTGACCAGCGGATGCTCAGGCGCGAGCACCATGTAGGTCGCGCCGAAGAGGGTATCCGGGCGGGTGGTGAAGACGGTGACTTTGTGGCCATTGAGGTCGAAGTCGACCTCGGCGCCGGTGGATTTGCCGATCCAATTTTTTTGCAAGAGCTTGATCGACTCCGGCCAATCGAGATCATCGAGCTCGTTGATCAGGCGCTCGGCGTATTTGGTAATGCGCAGCATCCACTGGCGCAGCGGACGACGCTCGACGGTGTGACCTTTGGCCTTCCATTCTTCGACTTCTTCATTGGCCAGCACGGTGCCAAGGTCAGGCGACCAGTTGACGGGAGCCTCGGACACGAAGGCCAAGCGGACTTCGTCGATCTGCTCGGGTGTCCAACCCTTGGCTTCCAATTCGGCAACCGGGCGCGCCTTTAGGGTCTCCTCACAGAAGTAGCTTGAGTAGAGCTGAATGAAGATCCATTGGGTCCACTTGACGTAGCCAGGATCCGTGGTGTTGACCTCGCGGTCCCAATCGTAACCGAAGCCGAGCGACTTGAGCTGACGGCGAAAGTTGTCGATATTTGCCTCGGTGGTAATGCGAGGGTGCTGACCAGTCTTGATCGCGTATTGCTCAGCGGGCAGTCCGAAGGCATCCCACCCCATGGGGTGCAGGACGTTGAAGCCGTTCATCTTCTTGAATCGGCCCAGGATATCCGTGGCGGTGTAGCCCTCGGGGTGACCGACGTGCAGCCCGGCCCCGGAGGGGTAGGGGAACATGTCGAGGATGAAGTATTTTGGCTTGGTGCCGTCGAAACCTGGTTCGCCGGGGTTGGGCGTGTGGAAGGTCCGATTGGCATCCCAGTGGCCTTGCCACTTGGGTTCAAATTCGGCGAATGGGAAAGGTGCTGAAGGACTGCTCATATTCTATCCGGAAAGGCTTAGGCGGGGGTTGTAGCCCGACTTTTCCGGATGGAAAGTGCGAATTGAGGGAAAAAGGCCGGATTTCCCTCAAGAGCTGGCTAGAGAGGGCGGGATGGCGGCTAAACTTGAGGTGTTTCCTCGATGATCTGGTGTGGACCACCATGCATGTGGACGAAGGCGTAGGTCCAAGCGATACCAACGATTGGAATAGCCCAAAGTAGCCCGACCAAGCAGCAGATGGCACCAGCCATCAAAATCCAGAAGGAAACAAAGCCGATCCCGAGGAGTGGTAGGGCGCTGGAGCGTGTGAGCCTGAAGCTGTATTTCAGTGCCTCGATTGGTCCGAGATCCTTTTCGACGATGGCAAGTGCATACATCGACAAGCGCAAGCTCAGCCAGACGCCGGGGACGATAAGCAAAAGGAAGGCTGGGAGCAAAATGAGGCCATAGAGCAAAGTGCAAAGGAAACATTTTAAGACCTTGGACCCTTGGGAAAACAGGTCTGAAATGTCTGCTGGGCGACCGCGGAGCAAGTTCAAGTAAACCGCAGAGATGCCAAGAACCAGGAAGGCACTCATCAATTGGCCAGCGATCTGATGGATCCAATAACCAGGGCCGTAGCTAGGTTCCTGCTGTTCCTGGATCTGGGTGAAGTCCCCATTGATGAAATTGAATTGAGCTTCCTGACCGAGAGCTCCAGGCCCATCGATTGCAACAGCCAGGTAGCCAGTCGCTAAGCTGAACACGAATCCAAGGATCATATAAACAGCGGCGACACCCACGAGAAGACCCATACGAGCTTTGATGAGGCGAAAGCCGGCTGAGATGGCGTCGCCAACCGTAGGCGGAGTCGGGATTTCAGGGATCTCGAATTCGCCTGGCTCAGTGGCTTGCAGAGGAGCGGAAACAGAGGGAGCTGCATAGGGGTTTGACACTTGAGCCTCGGTGACCGGTGCTTCTGGCTGTCCGCTGGTCGGAGCCGCAACACCGGGGGCGGGAGATGTCAGTTCAGGCACCTGATTGGCTGGCACCCACTGCTCGAATCCGGCACGCCAGACTTGGGTGCTTGCTAGATCGGCCGCTCCGCTTTGGAGCATCTGTTGAAGTTGCTCCAGAGAGACTGGTCCCTGCTGCTGCCCGTTTGCTGTGTAATACCACTCGCTCATGCACACCAGAGAACTGAAAAGTCAGCCATTGGTCAACCAATTCACGGCAGAACCGAAGATAAACTAAGCGTTCAAGAAGTCCTTAATCACCCGAGCGCCGAGCGCTTGGCTCTTTTCAGGGTGGAATTGGGTGGCAAACAAGCGCCCACGCTGGATTGCGGCGCAGAAGTCGACCCCATAGTCGCAGGTCGCTGCGATGATGGATTCATCTTCGGGCTGAGCGTAGTAGGAATGCACGAAATAAAAGTGCGGACGCTCTGGGATGTCAGCCCAGATTGGGTTGTTGATGTCCTTAACCTTCAACGGATTCCATCCCATGTGGGGGATCTTGAGGTCTTCGGATTGGAAGCGCTTGACCTTGCCTTTAAAAATTCCAAGCCCTGGTTCAGACGGAGACTCTTCGCTGGACTCCATGAGGATCTGTAAACCAACGCAGATCCCGAAAAATGGTTTATCGGCGGCGATCCACTCGCGGATTGGGTCGGCTAGTCCCTGGGCGTGGAGCTTACGTGAGCAATCACCGAAGGCCCCGACACCAGGGAGAATGAGGTGGCTCAGCCCTTCGAGTTGGTTGGGATCACTGATCAAGCGGGGCTGGAAGCCGACGGAATTGAGAGTGGTTTCGACGCTGCGGAGGTTGCCGGCTCCGTAGTCGATTAATCCGATGTTCATAGCGCTCAGAGTGCCTCTTTGGTGCTTGGGATACCTGTGATCAAGCCATCGGCCGACCATGCAGAGCGCAGGGAGCGGGCCATGCCCTTGAAGATTGCCTCGGCGATGTGGTGGCCATCGCGACCATAGAGAACCTCCACGTGCAGGTTACAGCGCAGGTTGCTTGCCAGCGCGCGGCAGAATTCTTCGGTCAAGGTCAGTGGGAAATTCGGGGCGTCCGGAGTGCCGACGGGAGTGCGAAATTCCAGGAAAGGGCGATTGCTGAGATCTACGACGACGCGTGCCAAGGTCTCATCCATGGGCAAGTAGGCGTGACCGTAGCGGGTGATGCCCGCCTTGTCGCCAAGCGCGGATTTGAGGCACTCGCCGAGGACAATCGCGGTGTCCTCCACCGTGTGGTGAAAGTCGACCTCGATGTCACCGACAACTTTGAGGTCAAGCTTGAGCCCGCCGTGCTTGGCGAAAAGCGTCAGCATGTGATCGAAGAAGGGGATTCCAGTATCGATCTTTGAAGGGGACGTCGAATCCAAGCTCAGGCTCAGCTCGATCTGGGTCTCAGCCGTTTTTCGGCTTTGGGAAGCGGTGCGGTGGCTCATGGCAATAGAAAATGGGTCACGGAGTTCACCAAATCAATTGGGTGAACTCCGCGCGGAGTCTTACATAAGTTTGCCGGATGGCAAGCTTAGGCATGTTCAGCGCAAACCCAGAGGCTGAGGAAAAGGTCTCTCAAGCCTTCGTCTTAGGTTCGGCTTCTTCAGGATCGTCTGCCTTCTTTTCTTCGGCTTTTGCCGCATCGGCCTCTGCCTTTTTGCTCTCGGCTTCTTGCTCTGCTGCAAGCTGCTCTTTCAGGCCTTCGAGGGCCGATTCGACGGGTTGGAGGTATTTTTCATCCAGACGCATCGAGGATAGGGTATTTTTCGCCTCATTTGCGGCGCGGTCATCCTTGTCGTCGATGGCTTTCCAGAAGCTTGCAAACACAGCTTCGGCACTTGGCTTTTCAGCCTCTTGTTGGCAACGGTTGTTCAGTTGTTCCAGTCTTTGCTGTTGTCGCTTGATCAGTTGTTGCGCATCCTCGAGACCATCACTGTCGTAGGCGGAAAGGTTCAACCAAATCTGGCCGTCCTCCTCGTCTTTTGCGGCAAGTTCGGCAAATTTACTTTCTTCCTCCTTCATGAGGTTTTTCAAGCGCTCGCGATCAGTCTGAGATAAGCCAGCCATGCCTCTGTCCCGCTTTTCGATGCGTTCCTTGGCGGCTGGGATTTCTTTGTTCAGATAAGCGTCGTATCGGATCATTGACTTCCCAGCGAGGTCGAGAATCTCTTTGAAAGTCTCCGTGCTCTCAAACTGAGGCGCTTGGGCGTGGAAGGATCTTAGAGCACTAATCATGAATCCTTGGCGATAATGGTCGCGCATCTCTTTGAGGAGCAACTTCGAATCGATCTCGATCTGGCGGCGAAGGATATCATCGCCGGATAACCACGTTCCATCAATCTTGATTTGCCCAGCTTCCAACTTGGACTTCTCGGCCTCGAGCTCAGCCTTGTGGGCTTTGATCTCTTCCAGATGCGACGAATCAGGGTGTTTTTTGATGAAATTGTTTAGCTTAGCCAGCTGGCTGTCGTAATCACTCGCTTGGCTGAGGTCGCCTGGGGTTTTGAGCGGTTTTAGCGCTTGGTAATCTTCTAAGTCTGCAGCCTCAGGGATAATTTTCTCAACGTCGGCCTTAGCGAGTTTCTTGTTTTCGAAGATGGTGGGCTTAATTGCAATTCTCGCGGTGTAGTGCGTTTCATCTTCATCGAGAATGGTGCCATTCAGCTTGCTGCCATCCTTCATGACAAAGGTATCAGCCGAAGCACTCAGTAGGGTGCAAATGCCGGCGCTTATCAGTGCAAGATTTCGAAGTGTCATATATGTTGGAAATAGTTGGATGATTTGGTAGTCCAACCTTTTCCCTACGGCACGTCAAGGTGCATAGTTCGCCAAAGCTATTGTTTTTCAAAAGCTTTGAAGTTTTCGCTTGTTTTGATAAAGCGCTTTCCGTTGAGAATCTGAGTCTTAAGTTCGTCGGTAAAGTCGCCCTTAGGTTCTGATTTTTCGTCAATAAAGACAATGGTAGCACCCGAGGTCGCCTCCTTCATTAGGAGCCTCTTTTCCTTGTCAGTAGTAGGTTCTGCAGTGAAAATTTGCCGGTTGCCCTGGGATAAATATCTTCTGGTTTCCGCGCCGTAATGGGTTCTCTCGACGAATGCGTTGGAAACTGACTCGGCAAAATTAGTTTCCGGTTTCGCATCGATCTGGCTGCCTTCTATGAGCTTTTTGACTAACTCAAAATTGACGACAGTGGAGTCACCGGTTGCAGTAAATATTTGTGTGGCAGATAGAGGGACAAGTTGATATCTATCGGGTAATTCGAGTATGAGTTCGCCGACCATGTATTCGTCTTTTATTGTGGTAACAAGTTCTTTTGATAAATCCAAGAATGGGTCTTCGCCCGTGGTCCAGTATAGATTGATTGAAAAATGGGCCAAAGCGGCCAGGTCATGTGCGGTGGCGGGCAGACGGTAATCGCCATCAGGCCCAAGGATGCGGACGAAACGGCCATCCTCCAAGCGGTAATCCTGAAGCACATGCTGAAAGAGCTTCTGGGCTTGCTCCAGGTGTGGGACGTCCGTTTGGTAGGGGAATAGTAGCAAGTGGGCCATGCCTATCGTAACAACTGATTTCAGATCAGCCACGCCCGTGTTCCGGATTTGAATTTTTTGAGCTTTAAGCTTCTGAAGCTTTGCGTTTATCCGGTGAAACTGATCAAAAAACTCATTGAGACTTACGCCAAGTTCTTCGGCCAAGACTTTGGGCGTTTCAACCAAGGTGACGGAATTCAGCTTCGAGTAGCTGTCATTCATCATAGAGCCGATGGGGAGGTTGCCTGATTCACTGATATTGCAGGTTTTGCTGAGGAAGACGATTTCTTCACTTGTGAGGAATTTCTTCAAACCGCTCATCGTGAAGAGTAGGTCTCGGCTACGGTCTGACGGGGAAGATGAGGGCGACAAGAGTCCGGAATAGGAATCATTGACTGCGTAGTTTTTTTTCATCCAAGCCATTAAGCGTTTTGCTTGGTCGATAAAGTGATCTTCCCCACTCAACTCGTGCAGGCGGACTAGCATTTCCAAGGTATTACACTGGTTTTCAATGGAAAATACTGACCTTGGGGTGGAGAAGAATTCGGTCAAGGATCCATCGGCATAGGCACCGATCTGGCCGAGGTAGAGAAACGAATATGCTGATTTCTGTCCTAGTTCGATAGCGAGCTTTTTCAGTCTCAGTCGCTGGCCTTGTGAAAGTAGGGGGTCTTGGCTAGCATCGATCAATGAGAGAATGGCTAGCGCGGGGTTGGCTCGATTGAAGGTAATAGCTTCGATCTGTGAGTTTTCGAGGTTGCTGATTACACCGTAGGAAAGTTTTGAGATCCATTGATCAAGTGGTGTGTTGTTACCTGTAAAGAATTGATCGTAGTTCTTGGATCGCCGACTATATAGCATTCTCAGGGCATCTTGAGAGTAGAAGTTGGAGCGTTCGTTCCAGTCGTTCCCGATCCCTCGGAGTTGATTGATGAGGGGCTGGAGAGACTTTGCTAAGAGGTCCTCAGCGATTCCCTGGATCATCAAGGGTATGCCTTGTGGAGTGAGAATGATGAACATCGGAAATGACGCATTGGTCTCCCCTGAGTGAAGGACGCTTAAGTCGCACTCCGAACTGAGCTGCGACGCATGCTGGACGTCGACGACGGCTGGAATGAAGGTAGAGTATAGCAAGGAGGAAAAGGTAGGATCCTGATCGAGGATTTGAAACGTTCGGAATGAGATGAGCTTCGGGTCGCAGCAAAGGAGAAGGACCGGCTTGTTTTCCCTTTGAGCCAGTTTCATCACGCCGGGAGAGAGAGGTTGCCAATCAATCTGGCTTTCGTTTACTGCGAAAGCTTCAAGCCTGCCGATCGGAGATCGGGTAGCGCCTTCGTCAATGAGGGCCTGAGAAGGTAGATCCGGAAGTGCGCTAATGGAGCTGAAGTCAGCCATTGCGCTCTGGCCATTGCGCTCGGCATCAGTAAGGGGTGAGTTCGCCTTTTCCCCACCTTTCTTGCACGAAGGAAGTAGTGTGGATAAGGCGATGACAATAAAGGTGAAGTATTTAGGAATGAAAGGCATTGGCAAACAAAGTTCGCATCAGGTTTTTTCGTAGCGGAGCTTGAGGATGATAGCGGCAAATATCCAGCAGATCAAAGCTCCCAGAGAGAGTAGGGCAAAATTAAAGCTGAGAGTCGAGAATTCCGTTCCAGCAAAGGGTCTTCTTCGAGCAAGGAAGATGGGTCCGCTGTCGGCTCTTTCGGTGGAGACCCGGCGAACCTCGGCCTCGAGGAAGGCGTCCGTGCACACTTGGTTGCTGAAGATGGCTTCCAGGCTCCTGCCATCTGGAGCGGACTTTTCAGCGACTTCATTGAGCAAATCCTGATCGTTATTTTCGGCGGCTCGCAATAATCTACGGAGGGCTCGGCGGCCGCGAGAGCTGTCCTCGGCGGAGACGAACATGATCGACATCAGTGCGGTCTTTTGGATGTCGGCGTCGGTTCCCTCAGCCAGGCGTTCATCGCGAATTTCTTTGATTTGCTCTTCGGTCTTATAGAAGGAATTTCGAGTGGCCTCGGTCAGCATCAGCGATTCGAAGCTGTAGCGAAGCGGATTGAAGCGGGCTAGCCAAGGGATGCGATTGGTGGACTCGGTGCTTTGTTTGGCTCCCTCGCGAAGACCAGCTGGGAATTCGGAATTCATTTGGCCGAAAGGCACTAAGGCACCGGCAAGTAAGACCTGTGGAACTAGGAGTAGTGGCACCGCGGCAAGTGAGGCTCGCTCGGTCTTAACCAGCAGTGAGCTAATCATCGCCAGGCCGCATCCGGCCAGGGCGGTAAGCGTCAGAATGGGGAGGTGCTCCCACCCGGTCCGTGGAAATTCGAGGATCCATAAACTGACGGCAAGAAAGACCAGGCACTGGGTGCCACTGATGAGGAGGTATCCGATTGACTTGGCGAAGAGGTAGGCGCTGCGGGAGGGGCGCGCATTTCGCTCTCGTCGTAAAGTCGGGCCGTCGCGGAGGAGATCAGTTGCAGCGGTGGTCAGTCCGAAAAACATGGCCACCACCGCGCTCAGGAAGAGGAAGGCGGGGATGTGTGGGGCGGAGTGGAATTGGTAAGTCTCGGTGGTTGAATACTTGAGGATCCCGCTGATTAGGAGGCCTAGCGTCAGAGGTTGAAAAAGCAGGATCAGCAAAGAAGAACGGCTGCGCCAGCGAGGGATGATGTCACGTTTAAGCTGACATTGAACCAATCGAAACCACGACTTTGGCGCATGGCGGATTAGTCTGGGAATGGGTAGGTTATCTTCGGCCCGTCCCCGCGAGCTCATCTTGCTGCGTGCCACCGAGGCCTGGCCGACGTTGATTTGTTGCATCAGTCGGTGACTTTCGAAACGCTCCGACCACAAGGTTGAGCTCTTTCGTCGGGTAGGGCCCTCGTAGAGGTGTGCGGTCTCCAAGACCTCGAAAATCAAGTCGGTCCCGCGCTCGCCCTTGATTTTTCCGAGCCCGAGGTCCTTTGCGGCGGCCTTGAAATAGCCTGGGGCTTGCTCGGATGGGCCGCAGTAGGCGAGGTGCCCGCCGTAATCGAGAACGAGCA
>CAXIBU010000091.1:0-11317 GCA_964021555.1 uncultured Verrucomicrobiales bacterium
GAGAATAAGCGTGGCCTTTTTCCACGGGAATGGGCGCTTTTCTTGTAAGGGGTGGTCTATCATAGCTGGTTCTTGGCGGCGCGGGCGGCGGCTTCGCGCTCGGGGGCGGTGAGCAGGTCGGAGACGATGACGATGCGCTTGGCGCCGGCGGCGGTGACCTCTAGGAGGTTGCTGCGCTTGATGCCGCCGATGCAGAAGACGGGAATGCTCTGGCCGATGGTATCCTCGACTTTGGAGACGTTCTCGATGCCGATCCCAGGCCGGCCTTTTTTGGTTGGGGTGGGGAAAAGTGGGCCGAAGCCGATGTAGTCGAAGCCGTCCGCGAGGGCCTCTTCTGCTTGTTCGACGGAATGGGTCGAGCGGCCCAGGATCAGCTCGGGGCCGATGATGGCGCGCGCGGCGGTGAGGCTGCCGTCGTCCTGGCCGATGTGGAGTCCGTCGGCTCCGACCTCTGCGGCCACTGCGGCGTGGTCGTTGATGATGAAGGGTATCTTGGCCTTGCGGCAGATGGGGAGCAGCGACCTGGCCCAAGCGAGCACTTCACCGGGCTCATGGCCCTTGGCGCGGAGCTGCAGGAGGTCGGCTCCGCCGGCGATGAGCTCGTGGGTGGCGGTCTCGAGTTCCTCGGGCTTGAGGTAGCCGAGGTCGAGGATGCCGTAGAGTTTTGGGTCGGTGGGAAGTGGAGTAAGCATGGTGGCTGCGGGATTCTAGTTGCAGTGATTAAAACCACAGATTGCACAGATTGCCACAGATTATGCTCCTTCGTAGGTCGCTAGAAAAAGTGCAGCGTGCCGAGGCCCGCTGCATCTTAAAGTTCAAATGAGTGCGACTTTATCGACTACGAGCTGAGCCCGCGTTCTTCGAGGAAGCGGCCTACCCAGCCGATATCGAAGGTGCCGTTGATGAAGTCGGGGTGATCGATGATCTCTTGCTGGAAGGGGATGGTGGTCTTGATCCCCTCGACCATGAATTCGCTGAGTGCGCGCTTCATGCGGGCGATGGCGATCTCACGGCTGGAGGCGGTGACGATCAGCTTGGCGATCATGGAATCGTAGTAGGGAGGGACGGTGTAGCCAGAGTAGACATGGGTATCAACGCGCACGCCTTTGCCGCCCGGGGCATACCAGAGCTCGATCTTGCCTGGGCTGGGAGCGAAATTGTTGTAAGGGTCTTCCGCATTGATCCGGCACTCGATGGAGTGGCCGCGAGGGTTGGCATTGAGCAGGTGATCGGAGATTGGCTCTCCGGCGGCGACACGAATTTGCTCCTTGATCAGCTCACAGCCCATCACTTCTTCGGTGACCGGGTGTTCGACCTGGATCCTCGTGTTCATTTCCATGAAGTAGAAGTTCTCGCTGTCGTCGACGAGATACTCGATGGTGCCGGCATTTTCGTAGCCGATGGCCTCGATGAGTGAGACGGAGGCTTCGCCCATGCGTTTGCGCATTTCGGGAGAAATGAGCGGGGAGGGGCATTCCTCGATGATCTTCTGGTTGCGGCGCTGCATGGAGCAATCGCGCTCGCCAAGGTGCATGTAATTGCCGTGCGTATCGGCGAGGACCTGGATCTCGATGTGATGAGGATTGAGAACGAGCTTCTCCAGGTAGCAGTCACCATTGCCAAAGGCGGCCTTGGCTTCGTTGCTGGCGGCCTTGAAGAGTGAGTGGAATTCTTCTTCTTTGAAGACGGGGCGCATGCCGCGACCGCCACCACCTGCGGTGGCCTTGACCATGACGGGAAAGCCGATTTCCTTGGCCTGTTTCAGAGCCTCATCAGGATCGAGAATGATCCCGTCTGAGCCTGGGGTAATTGGCACGCCATTGGCGACTGCGGTGGCGCGAGCGGTATTCTTGTCACCCATGTTGCGGATGACCTCTGCGGTGGGGCCGATGAATTTGATCCCGCAATCGGCGCAAATATCGGCAAACGCGGCATTTTCCGAAAGGAAGCCGTAGCCAGGGTGGATCGCCTCGGCATCGGCAATCTCAGCGGCGGCAATGATGCGATCGGGCTTGAGATAGCTCTCGGAGCTGGGCCCGGGCCCGATACAGATGGCCTCATCCGCGAGTTGGACGTGCATGGAATCGATATCAGCCTCCGAATAGACGGCGACGGAGGTGACCCCGAGTTCACGGCAAGAGCGGATGATGCGAAGGGCGATTTCCCCGCGGTTGGCGACTAGGACTTTCTTAAACATGAAAAAGGGGCCCGTTGGACGGGCGGATTGGGGCTTGGACTGCGGTCAGGAGGGGAACTCAGGAAATGCGGAACAAGGCATCGCCGTATTGAACCGGGGAGCCTTCATCGACGAGGATAGAAGTGATCTTCCCGGATTTCTCGGCTTTGATCTCATTCATGACCTTCATGGCCTCGATGATGCAGAGGACTTGGCCTTCGCTGACCTGAGTGCCGACTTCGACAAAGTTGTCGGATTCAGGAGATGGTTTGCGGTAGAAGGTGCCGACGATTGGCGCGGTGATCTCTTCGCCCTCGGCGGCTGGAGCTGCCTCTGGAGTGGCGGCAGCAGGAGCGGCGGCTGGGGCTGCAGCGGGCGCAGGGGCCGGTGCGTAGCCACCTCCACCACTGACTTGCATGCTGGGCATGGCGGCGAGCAGCTCTTTGAAGCCCTCGACATCCATTCCCTTCTTCAGCTTGAGGTCTACCCCTTCGTGGGTGAGGTGAAAGTAAGATAGCCCGTGGTCTTCCATGAGCTTGACGATTTGACGAATTTCTTTGAGTTCCACGAATTTTGGTGAGCTAGGGTTGATCTCTAGAGAGGTGATGGCTGGTAACGCCGTGTCTTCCGCGAAGGCTATTTGCTGCGCACGGGTCAGGTCAAGCGCAAGACCATGCTGATGTGGCTTGAAATGCCCTATTTTTGCGAAAATCCCGCATTTTTGAGCCAATTCGAAGCATTTTCTCCCGCGAAGCGTCCGCTGGCGAAGCACGCCTGAAGCAGGTAGCCACCGGTGGGGGCCTCCCAATCAAGCATCTCTCCGCAGGCAAAAATGCCCGGTAGCTCGCGCAGCATCAGCGAGGTCTCCAAGGATTCCCAGCTCAGCCCGCCTGCGCTGGAAATCGCCTCCTCGATGGGGCGCGGCCTGGTCAGCGGGATGCGGCATTTCTTGCACGCGGCGGCAAGCGCTCGGGCGGACTCAAAAGGGCCATGAAAATGCGACAGGAGCGCTTGAGCTGCCGGCGATAATTTCCAGCGCTGGCCGGAGGCTTCGATAAATCCAGCTTTAACGGATTCCATTTTCTTCTCCAGTTGTTCGGCGGTGAACATGGGCTTAAAGTCGACCTCGATCATCGCCTCGGTCCCATTCCGGAGCTTTGGTCCCAGCGCATAGAGCGGCGTCCCTTCGAATCCATACCGGGTAGGCATCAGCTCTCCAGTCTCGGTCTGCGCGCTGCTGCTCAGGCGCAGATTTTTCAAAGGCTGGCCCTCGATTGTCTGGCGCAGCTCATCTGGCATGTCGCACTCCCAGCCGCAGTTGGCCGCTTGCCAGGGCTCGACTTTGGCCCAGGGCTTCAAGATCTCGGTCCAACGTCCGTCCGATCCCGTCCGTGACCACGAGGCCCCGCCCAGGGCTAGAATGATCGTATCCGCTTGAACCTCGACTGCGCCCTCGGAGGTTTCGAATTTCAGCGCTCGATTGGAGCTAAGTTCCACCAAACGATGCTTCGGGTAGAATTCGACGCCCCGTTCTTTCAACCGCCCGATCCAAGCTCGGAGCAGGGGGGCTGCCTTCATCGGGCGCGGGAAGACCTTGCCGCTGCGCACGGAAAAGGTATCGATCCCGAAGCCATGCACCCACTCACGGAGCGCCGTGGCGTCAAAAGAATCCAAGATCGCACTGGCGAAATGGTCGGGCAAATTCGTTCCTGAGTAGCGTTGGCGGAAACCCGTCCATGGCTCGGTATTGGTCAAATTCAGACCACTCTTCCCGGCGATCAGGAATTTACGCCCCACCGATGACTTGCCTTCATAGAGGCTAACCCGCGCCCCAGACGCCGATGCCGCCTCCGCCGCCATCAGCCCGGCAGGCCCACCTCCAATGATCACGATACTCTGCACCCCGCGACCTTGAATGACCCCGAGGTGGAATGCAAGTAGCGCTCACGAACCTGATCGTAATTCAGAAAAACAAGTCTTCGCCGCTGAATCCGCAAAGACCTTAGAGGTAATGTCCTACTCATGAGCAACATTTTCTCAGGAACCATTCCCGCCCTCATGACCCCTTGCGATGCCCAAGGGACGCCCGACTTCGATGCCCTCGTGGCCACCGCCAAACAGCTGATCGCCACTGGCATGGACTCCGTGGTCTATTGCGGCTCCATGGGAGACTGGCCACTTCTCAGCGAAGAAGAGCGCATGACAGGTGTTAAGGCACTCGTCGATGCAGGCATCAAAGTCATCGTTGGCACAGGAGCGCAGAATACGCGTTTCGCCGTCGCTCACGCCGCGCACGCTCGCGAAGTCGGTGCCCACGGCCTGATGGTCATCCCTCGCGTTCTTTCCCGCGGTGCTTCTCCAGCCGCTCAATACAACCACTTCAAGGCGATCCTCGAAGCCGGTGGGCCTGATCTCCCAGCCGTCATTTACAATTCGCCCTACTACGGCTTCGAGACCAAGGCCGACCTCTTCTTTAAGCTCAATGAGCAATATCCACAGCTCATCGGTTTCAAGGAATTCGGCGGTGCCGCTGCGATGACCTACGCTGCAGAATACATCACCACCGGAAATCCAGACCTGACCCTCATGGTCGGGGTCGATACTCAAGCCTTCCACGGTTTCGTCAATTGCGGCGCTGGTGGAGCGATCACAGGTGTCGGTTGCGCGCTTCCAAAAGAGGTCCTCCACATGGTCAAGCTCTGCAAGGCCGCAGCCAACGGCGATGCCCAAGCCCGCCGCTACGCGCTTGAGCTCAGCGAAGCCATGAACGTCCTCTCGACCTTCGACGAGCAGCCTGACCTCGTCCTTTACTACAAGTATCTCATGGTCCTCGAGGGTCACGAAGAATACCGCTACCACATCAATCCAGACGACGAGCTCAGCCCAGCGCAAGCAGCTTACGTCAAGCAACAGCACACGCTGTTCCGCAACTGGTGGAATGCTTGGGAAGGCAAGGACGCCTGATCTCGTTGATCTTCTCACGGCCAGCCCTCACTTCGGTGGAGGCTGGCTTTCTTTCTAGGCAACGATGGAAGCTTAAAATTCTTCGGTGCTATCTCGGAGAGGTATTATTCAGTCGAGGCGGCCGCACTTGGATCGTTTAGAGTAACCTTCACACAGGCGAACGCTTGGTTTGAACTGGGGCGAGTCGTCCTGACTACAACTTCTTTTATTCCCGGGGCGAGTGGGGTTTCGCCAACCACCGAATGATTGCTTAAGCCAAATTGCAGGAGGTTCACCGAGGTCATGGTCGTGAAGCTGGCTCCAGCACCAGTAGTCCAGTTGAATTTTAAGTCCAGGGTGGTGTCCGTTGCTGCTAAAATTTCGACGATAGCTGCAGAGTCGAAGGAATTTGGGTTGGTGCCATGAGCGTATTCTTGAAGGTTACTGCGACCATCTGAATCGGGGTCGGCATTTGGTCCTGAGATCAAGACGTCTGCGCGGGCAGCGGCGGAAAATCGAGTGTCTTTCCAGCTTTCGTAGCTTGGAAGACTGTTGCTGGTCACTTGCAGGGTGACCGAAGCGCTTGAGTAGATAGGCGTGAAACTCAGGCCCGGTGGCATGCTGCTGAGATCGATAAAGTCGAAAGTGCCGGTAATCGCTGTTGCAGTTAGGATAGTGAAGCTAGTGCCAATCGCGGGCAGATAATTGTCGAGAAACTTAGGCCTAATCGCACCAGCGAGGCTCGCCGTTCCTGAGGTGAGATTAACCAAATCTGAATCGACGTCCGAACTGGCTTCCCACTCGTAGATTGAATCGGTAGAAAAATTCGTATCTCCCGAAATGTTTAGAGTTCCTGGGCTGTCGCCAGGAGCAACCACACCTGAGCTAACGTTCAGCGAGCCTGCTGTCGGATTGAGCGTTCCAGTTCCTGTAAGACGGCCACCGGAGGCGAGATTGACTGAAGGGATATTGACCGTCGCGCTATCGCCAACCTTGAACTCGCCACCTTCGGATACCTCCAAGGGCTGGGTATGAGTCATTGAGTCTGTTCGGTAAAGCCGCGTGGCGACACCGATGACTGACTGAATTTTTGGCAAGTCACTGCCCTGCCAATCTGCGCCACTGATACTGTCTATGTCTTCACCGAATAGAAGTTGTCCACCGTCTTCGACGATCCACTTGCCCTTGGATAAGGTAACCTCACTAGAGATATCGACCACATTTTTGGCATTGGTGAGGTGTAGGATGGAGCCGGCTTTGACGATGACGGTTCCATAGCTGTTGTCGAAACTAGCTGAGACCACTGCATTTGCCGAATTTTCGCAAATGAGGGTTCCACTATTGCGATAGGCGCAGGTCCCTCCGCCACTGAGGAATGCGCCAGGGTGTAACCTGTGCAGGCTTAGGTTGTAGATGATTCCTCCGCCATCTTCCTGGTTGTCCGTGGGGGCTGGAATGGTGAGCGCGAGACTGCCGCTTTGAACGATTTCTGAGGGGCGTGTCGAGCCATCGTTCAAGAGCACTACTTGATTTTCGAGGCCGCCATCGAAGCTTCGTTGTGGGCCTGAGGGGATTGAGAGGCGTTGTAGGTTGAGGAAGTTGTCTGCTTTGATTGTGCCACCACTCCATTCAAAGTTTCCTGCGTTGAGGATTTGTCCTCTGACAGTTAGAAAGTCGATCAAGCCTGAGCGCATGAAAAAGCCCTGGCTTTCATCGATTTGTGAGAGCTCATTGACTCCCAAGTGGTTTTGCAGGTAACTGCCACCTTGATCTTCCCGAGTGCTGAATTCAGGGGTGAGCTGAGATCCGCCGAAGACGACTGAGCCACTGCCGCGGGGGAAGGCGATGTCTTCGCATTCGTAGACTCCGTGCTTGATCAGGAGCCGGCTATTGGATTCGACTTTGAACTCTCCGCTTAGTTTGTCTGAGCCGCCTTCTAGAGTGATTACGCCATTTTTTAGGGTAGTCGTATTCAATGAGCGTTGTTCGTATTTTGCCGCAAAAACGTAGTCGCAAACCGCGCTTTGACCGAAGGTGACAATTCCGGAATTGAAAAAGGTCCCGCCAGTGCTGACGTCGGAGGGGTTGACTCGCTGGCTGGATCCTTCAAATAAGAGCGTGCCCGTATTGTTGAAGGTGGACAAGTTCATCCCATAAGAAGTCCAAGTTCCAGCATTCAGAACCGCAATACGGAATCGAGGTTGCGATGTGGCCTCCTGGGAGACTGTGCCGCTACTTAGGTTCTGAAAAAGATTGGTTAAGGCTGGATCGACCGATTCGTATCCAGGGCTACCCTTGATGCTCATATGGCCCGCATTCGATAGGATGGCGGGGATGGGGGCTGGATCCAGCTTGCCGAAGGTGAGGCTGCCGGTTTGATATCCTGGCGCATTGGGTAAATTGACCGTGAGGCTTTGTCGCAGTTCAAAATCACGATTTTGTAGAACCGTGCCGTCGCCGGTGATGCTGGTTAAGCCATCAAAGATCCGGCTGATTGGCGAACCGGTTGTGTGGGAGAGCAGAAGGCTGCCATCAGAGTCGATCGTGCCACCATTGTAATGTTGGGTGGCACCGGTGATTTCCAACGTAGCGCCAGAACCGACTTCAATTTTTCCGGACTCCTGGGTGAGGTGTGCGGTGATCTTTGCCGTGTCGGCGGGGTTGTCCTTGCGGAGAGTGCCTTTGTTGGTGAGTGTTGTGGTGGAGCCGATATTGCCTCCGGCGCCTAAGTTGAGGGTGCCAATATTCTCGAAAATGCCTAAGTTTTCTGGAGAAGTCCCGAGCAAGGTGGCAACTCCGTTATTTTGGAATGGGGTGCTGGAGCTGACTCCGCGGGAGCCAAAGGTAACCGTGCCATTGTTAACGAAGCCGGAGGATCCTTCCAAGGCGATACCTGAGAGAGCATTGGCACCGGTGAAAGTGACCGTGCCATCGGCGCGGATCCGACCGAAAAACCCAGATGTGAGACTATTCTCAAAATTTCCCGAGCTCGTGACGATCAAGGTGTCAGAAAGCTGAAAGGGAACAGTGCATTGAATCGTGTTTACCGTCGCTGAAGTGGCGGTGAGCCTAATGAGGCCACCGGGCGCTGGCGCCAGAATCTTGACGTCATCGCCAGCAGTCGGAACATTATCGCTGTCCCAGTTGTCGCCAGCATGATAGCTGGGGTCATCTGCTCCACCGGGTAATTTAGCGTCATTATCCCACGTGATGATGGCGGAATGAGCGGGTAGACCGCTGACCACTAGAGCAACAAAGATTCTTCGGTGGAGAATTTTCATAACGTGGCATTATGGCATGCCGCTGCCTGCGCAAGCAAGATGATTGGGGTGCAGGCACGTTGGTAGAGCTAGCTGCACCTGAACAAAAAAGCCCCATCCCAGAGAGGCTTCTCCGAGCTGGGGCCATAATGAGTCCGTAATCCTTATTCGACGGGAATGTTGATCAAGAGGTGAGCGAAGAGCTCATCTGCCCCGTTAGCCAGGGCCTCTGGTAGGGTGACTTGCACTCGGTCTACCCCGGTTCCGAAGAAATCATCAGTCACTGTGACCGTGATGCCGTCGGTCGAATCAGCGGCTGGCGTCCAATTGACTAGATTAGTGCCATATTCCACGACTGGTCCAAATGGGATTGACTCATCGGTGCGCCGGAATTCGAAAGTGATCGAATTTCCGTTGTTGGTGATGGTTGGCAGGGTCGGGAAGGCACCTGGTGTTGCCGGGTCCCCGCCCAATACGAATTCGATGCCGTTGGGGATGCCGTTGCCATTTGAATCAGCTTCCGGGCCTGCTCCAGTGATCCCGTTTGCGTCTTCCCAAGCTGAGTAAGCATTGGTGCTGCCACCGCCTACTAGGGCAATGTTGTTGCTCGTATTGCCGTCATTGTATGCAAGGTCGATGCTGTAGCCGTTCGGAATACCGTTCAAGCTGGCAAAGGCTCCGCCGTTTAATGTTCCGTAGGTCGCGATGATGTAGACGTTTGCTGTTGGAGCGCTAAGTGAGCTAACCTCCAAGCTGGCATTTGTGATATCCAGATCACCCGCTACGTTCAGAGTGTCGTTGTTGCCGCCATCAATCTCGACACTCAAGTTTCCACTTAGTGTCGCATTTCCGCCAATGTCGAAGGTCCCGACACCATCACCGGGAGCCAATGAGGCTCCGTTGGCAAGAATGAGGTTGGATGTGATGGATCCTGAACCGCCTAGCGTGCCTTCGTTGACATTTGTGTCTCCAGTGTAGGTGTTGGCTCCGTTGAGAAGTTGAATTCCAGTGCCGACCTTGGTCAAAGCTAGGGTTCCTGCTCCGTTTGACATGACACCGTCGAAGGTGTCTGAGCTGCCATTGGCTCCAGTCGTCAATGTGCCAGTTCCACCTTGAGGGACGTTGGTGTTGACTTGTGCCAGAGCGCTTCCATTCAGACTGCCAATGGATTCTCCAGCTGTGGAAAGCCGTAGTAAGCCATCACCTAGAATTGTGACGCTGGCCGTGTCCGGAATGCGGTCGCCCGCTGCCGCTACGGTGCCCAATTGCAGGGTGCCTCCATCGATGGTGAGGTTACCGGTCCAAGCTGGGTTTGGTTGTTCAAAAATGGATCGACCTTCTCCAGTGATGGTGACGGAGCCACTTCCTTTGATGCCATCGTAATCAGTGCGGTCGTTGGCGTTTGAATCAAAGATGACGTCGCGGTTTAGGGTAATGTCGGTGAACTGATTATTATTGGCAGCCCCGCCGACGTTGGCACGGGAGCCAAGGGTCACGGTTCCCGTTCCTTCGGCACTGACAAGGATCGGATTAGTAAAGTTGATTCGAGTCTGTGCAAAGTAGAGTGAGGTATTCTGGCTCAGTGTTTCCGAATCACCGAGTTGCACCGGTCCGGTTCCCAAGGCAGAATTTGCTTCGATTTCAATCGTGCCGGCACTCAAAATGGTCCCGCCTGAATAGCTATTTGATGACTCCATGAATAGAGTCGCATCTCCCTTTTTGAGTAGGGAACCTGAGGCGATTTGCCCCGAAGTTGCAGCGTCGCTTTCAAAGACGTATTCGTTAAATCCGCTGGCATCGACGGTGATACTGCTCGGTAAAAGGTCACCGAACATGATAATGTCGAAGAAGCTAGAGCTGTCGTCGAAGGTGACATTGTCGCCTTGGAAGAAGGTTGCAGGATTATCGTCTTCATCAATCCAGTTTTCGTCACCGTCGACAGCCCAATCGTCGCTGATATCTCCACTCCATATCAAATCCGCCGTTACGATTGTCACGCTGATCTCCCCCGGAGTGCTGAAGTCGAAGGTCGTTCCGGGGCGGCCAGCTCCGCCAACGAGTTCCAGGTTTGAAGCATCTCCAACGAGATTGCCGCCGTAGGTCGCGATGAGATAGGTGCCATCACCAGCATCTCCTAGATCGACGGATGTAATGCCATTGAGGATAAGGTCGCCTGCTGCGTTGAGTGCCCCTGGCTGAGAGGTATCAACGTTCAGCCTGGCCCCGGTGCTTGTCCCTAAAGTGACATTCCCTGCAAACGAGGTTTTCCCTGAAAAGGTAGCTCCGTCTGCAACCGAGAGGCCGCCTCCGGTCGTGCTTAGAGATGATAGAGCGGTTCCACCGGAGACAATGATGTCTCCGGTATAGGCAGAAGCATCTCCCGACAGGGAGATTGTGCCGTTGGCCAGAGCAATGTCGGATGCGTTTATCTCAAGGTCACCGCTCCCCGCCAAGCCTCCGGTGACGCTACCAGTCTGGCCATTGTATGCCATGATCCGTGCATCGTCCGAAACCGTTAGTAAGCCCGAGACTTGACCGCCTTCGAAACGAATCGCTCCCAAGAGGCCGGTAGTTTCCGCGGCTCCATCACCTGCGATACTGATATTGTTCGCGATATTGATGGCGCCCGAAAGGTAGGCCTGGCCACCTTCTCCTGATGCATCGTTGAATTCAGTGATTAAAATGTCTCCGGTCCCAAATGCGAGGCTGTTGGTTACGGTGATTCGGCCCTGATTGATTTCGGTGCCACCCGTGTAGGTATTAGCCACTTCGAATCTAGCCAGGCCTCCGGGGCCATTTTTCACCAAAGTAAGGGGAGTCTCTGAATCAAAATCTTCAATCAGAATCCGAATCGCTTGATCGCCCGCCGTAGTGTAGGGAACGTTCCAATTAGCGGTCAAGGTGCCCGACGAGGAGGTGAGCGCCCCTCCACCTTGGA
>CAXIBU010000092.1:0-11157 GCA_964021555.1 uncultured Verrucomicrobiales bacterium
AAATGCCGAGCCTTATCGGCTGAGCGACGACGGAGAGGAGTTGAGAATGTCCAGAATCTCGCGCCGAGTTTCGGCGGCGTGCAATTGGCGCCGAATTTCGCAGTTCATCATCAGCTTGCTGACCGCGGCCAAGTTGTGGAGGTGCTGGTGGCACTCCTTCTTAGGGACGACAAAAAGGATCACGAAATGGACTGGTGCATTGTCAATGGCTTCGAACTCGACACCCTTGATGGAGCGACCAAAGACCATTCTGACCTGCTCAATTTCATCTGAGAATGCGTGAGGAATCGCAACGCCGCTACCGATCCCGGTGCTGATTTGTTCTTCTCGCTCACGCAGAGCATCAAGGATGGTCACTTGGCAGGTTTCGCCCAGACCATCCGCCTCGACCATGTGCTCAACAAGCTCTTCAATGGCGGGCCAATGCTGGTCGGCACGCATCTGTAGAACGATGTGTTCGCGATCGAGGAGACTTGCGAGTTTCATAAAAGATCGGTCCGCTCGATCTCCACCTAAGTGGAGCTGATTTCCGAGCGGGAGGGGTGGATAACTCTCTCAGCCAAGCTACGCAAGAAAAATTCGACGCGGCACAGCCAAGCATTGTCATTGATCAAAATTCGCAGCTACCCGGCGTTCGAGCGAAGGGTAGCACGTCACGGATATTTTTCATTCCGGTGACGAACATGAGCAAGCGCTCGAAGCCCATGCCGAAGCCTGCATGGGGAACGGTTCCATAGCGGCGGGTATCGAGATACCACGAATAATCTTCAGCGCTCAGGCCGTGCTCGGCCAGGTTCGCTTCGAGAACATCGAGCCGCTCTTCCCGCTGGCTGCCGCCAACAATCTCGCCAATTCCCGGGACCAGCAAATCCATGGCCGCGACGGTCTTCCCATCATCATTTTTGCGCATGTAGAATGGCTTAACTTCCTTGGGGTAATTGTAGATCGTGGTCGGACACTTGAAGTGCTCTTCGGTGAGCCAGCGCTCGTGCTCGGACTGCAAGTTCACCCCATACGAGACGGGATAATCGAAAGTCTGACCCGAGGCGATGAGGAGCTCGACAGCCTCGGTGTAACTGACGCGGACGAATGGCTTCTCGACCACCTGCTCCAAGCGAGCGATCAGACCTTTATCGATAAACTTGGCAAAGATCGCCAAATCTCCATCTCGCTCGTCGAGGGCGACTTTGGCCAAGTATTTGACGAAGTCCTCGGCCAGAGTCATGTCGCCCTCCAAGTCACAGAAAGCGATCTCGGGCTCGATCATCCAGAACTCTGCGGCGTGACGAGTGGTGTTCGAATTTTCCGCGCGGAAGGTCGGCCCGAAGGTGTAGATATTGGAGAGTGCCGTGGCGAAGGTCTCCCCCTCCAATTGGCCGGAAACGGTCAGGAAAGCCGCCTTTTCAAAAAAGTCCTGCTCATAGCTTTGCTTCTCGGCTTTGGTCGGGTCTAAAGTCGTGACACGGAACATTTCCCCTGCGCCCTCGCAGTCACTCGCCGTGATTACTGGCGTATGCACCCAGTGAAAGTCGCGCTCATCAAAGAACCGGTGAACCGCGTGGGCCAGGCGGCTGCGCATGCGGAAGACCGCTCCGTAAAGATTCGTTCTCGGGCGGAGGTGCGCGATCGAACGCAAAAATTCGGGCGTATGGCCCTTTTTCTGCAAGGGAAAGTCATCAGGAGCCTCGCCCACAAGTTCGACTTCACTGGCCTGAACTTCCCACGTCTGCCCCTTGCCTGGGCTCTCGACCAATTTACCCGTGATGCTAACGGATGCCCCCGTCGTCATGCGCTTGACCTGATCATATCCCGGGATGCCTGCATCAATGACGACTTGGATGTTGCCGAGGCAGCTCCCGTCGTTGAGCTCCAAGAATGAGAACTCTTTGGAATCTCGGCGAGTGCGGACCCAACCTTGAAGTAAAATGGGATCGGTGGCGGTCTTGGAGACCAGAGCGTGTTTGACCAATGTGCGCATGACACACCGTCTAAGGTGGAAATGACACAAGGTCAAAACCGACCTTCAAAAAAATGCACTGCTACCACTAGGAGCACCCCAGTAAGGCACCGAGCAGGGCTCTATCAACCCTTTTTGCGGCGTTTCGAGGGGACTCTTTGGCGCGCCTTTACCTTCTGCTTGTGCAAGAAATGCGGCAGCAAATTCTCCTGAATCCACGCGTAGCCCGCTTCGAGCCCACCGGCCTTGTAAACGCGACCAATCTCAGCCTCCACTTCCGTCGGGCGGCCTGCGACCCTTAGAAAGTCATTACTGGTAAACTCGATGAAGAGCCCGCCATCGATCCTGCCCTCCTGAGCCAAGATCCACTCGCGGACATACATGGCCAGAACGGCATCGCCTACCCATGCTTCTTCGCGCAGGCGGGTTTCTTTAACTTCATCAATCTTCATCGCGCGGGGCTTCTAGAACCGACTGAGCGCTAAAGAAAGCCGAAAATGGATTCCGCGGCGATAGATGCCGCACATGAGCTATTCAGCGCTCTTAGGCAGGACGTGCGCCTGAGCTTTGCGGCCCGCCTGCAGGTCGATGAGATCAGTCAGAATGCGGAGGCTCTCACGCTTCACGGGATCAAGAAGGCTCGGGTATTCTGGTGAATCATCCAAGTCTTCGGTCTCGCTTTTTTCACGCTTCATGTAGCTATCCTTGTCATTGTCCCGATCCACTTCGACGAGTGTTTCGCGATCGACGTCGTCAAGCTTAAGGCGGAAGACTTTCAAGTTCTCAGCGTCCCACTTTTCCTGATTGGCGTATCGCTTGCGGCGCTCAAGATTGCGCTGTTTGCGACGGGCCTCAGCTTCGGCGGCCTCGGCTTCTCTGACCTCTTGGTTCAATGAGAGCGAGTTTTCCTTGATCTGCTGTTTCGCACGATTGATGTCCTCGACGAGATACTGAAGGTCCTTCATCTCGGCGCGGCGTTTTTGACTGAGCTGCTTGAGTTCTTCGATGTGGAGTAGCTCGCGCTTACCGGGCTTGAAGCCATCGGCGGGTGCGATCTGGTCCCACTCAAGTGGATTATCGGTGTGACTCTCTCCGAGCTCAAAGGCGCTCATCAGAGATGGAATGACGATGTCGGATTCGACGCCCTTCAGCTGGGTCGAGCTGCCAGCGACGCGGTAGAACTTCTGGATCGTCGCCTTTAGCGCACCCGCTCTGGCGCGGTCCTTCATTACAGGCATCCATTCTGCGAGCTCGAATGGCTGCTGCACGGTGCCTTTTCCGTAAGTCGATTCATCGCCGACGATGACCGCACGATTGTAGTCCTGAAGCGCTCCAGCAAGAATTTCGGAAGCCGAGGCACTGAGGCTATTGGTCAGCACGACCATTGGCCCCTTGTAAATGGCATCGCCGTCATCGGTGAGCACCTTGGTCCGGCCGCGGGTATCGCGAATTTGAACGACTGGTCCGCCGCCTGTAAAGAAAGCGGTCATGCGCTTCACCTCTTGCAGGGAGCCACCACCGTTATTGCGAAGGTCGAGAACGAGGCCGTCCATGCCTTCTTTGACGAGACGTCTGAGCAGGACTTCGACGTGATCGGAGACGAGGTTTTCGCCAGTCTTAAAGTCGGCGTAGAAGGAGGGGAAAGTCAGGAAGCCCAATTTGAGCTCTTGCCCGTCTGGCTGTTTCATGCGGATCAATTCGGCATTGGCCAGTTCGTCCTTCATCTCAACGCGGTCGCGCTTGATCTCGATGAATTTAGTCTCGCCAGCACCACCGACGTTGGGCTCGACCTTGAGCTTCACATTGGTGCCCTTCTTACCGCGGATGAGTTCGACGACTTTGTCGATCTTCATGAACATGATGTCCTCAAGCGGCTTGGGGCCGTCGCCATCGGGATCCACCGCGACGATGCGATCTCCCAGGCCGAGCTCGCCCTGCTTGTCAGCAGGGCCGCCGACGACGATACCGGTGATCTTAGTCGCACCATCGTCTTCTTCCTGGAGCATGGCACCGACGCCAATCAGGGAATTCCCCATGGCGCTCATGAAGCGCTCTAGCTCGCGGTGACTGAAGTATTCGGTATGGGGATCGAAGGACTTGGCCAGTGAGCTGTAGAAGTAGTTCGCGATCTCTTCCTTGTCGGTATCTTCGACCGCGCGCTCGACTCTTTCGAGACGCCTCAGAACCATCTCGTTGATTGGATCATCGTCAGCAACCGGGTTTTCCTTACCTTGCTCCTTGGCGAGCTTGGTGATTGCATCGCGGCGCAACTTCTCGGACAGGACCTGCTGGGCAATCTGGTCAGCCCAGAGCTGGCGAGCCTCGGCATCATTTTTTGGCCATTCGACGTCCTTGCGGCTGCGCGGCAAGCTACGCTCTTTGGTGAAATCAAATTCGTTCTTCGCCAGGAGTTCGCGGGCCTGGGTGAGCCGCTCATCGAGACGCTTGCGGAAAACAGCGTAGATCGCTTCGCCAGCTTTCATCGAATCCCCATCGACCACATCGGCAGCCAGCGTCGCGCCGTAGTTCTTTTCGAATTTGGCGATATCTTCCTGGGTGAAGTAGATTTTCCCAGGATCCAAGCTCTTGAGATAAGTATCCAGGAAACGCTGGCTCATCTTGTCGTCGAATTTCTCTTTCGAGTAATGAACGTTCTTAAGAAGGAAGGACACTTGGCGGCCTACCTCATCGAAGTTCATCTCAGCCTGAGCGGTAGGGAGCATGGAAGCCCCCAGAGCCAGCCCGATTACGGGACCGAGCACGTTTTGTTTGATTCGATCAAAAGTCATCATGAAAATTTCAAAGTTGGGCCATTAGGCGACTTGCAAATAATGGTGGCCAGAATTCGCCGTTTGTCCATTGCACATTTCTATAGGAGCGTGACCGGCGGGAAGTTTCGTTTATTCCAGGGGTAGGGACGAGAGGGCGGGCGCGGACCATCACCAAGCCCAATCCCCCCGATCATCTTCAGGCAACCAGAGCAACTTGCAGCTCTCGACGTGGATGTCCTTCTTGTAAGGTTTCAGGGTAAGGGGCTCGAGCTCGATGTTCTGGGGATCGAAGCGCTCTTCAATCTCAGCCACAGCCTGTTTGAGCTCTTCTTCCATTTCTTTGATGTCGTTCTCGACGTCTTCGATCTTCTCCTCGGCGCGGGCGACGTCTTGCTTCTGCTGATAAGCGCGGGAGGCGCTGTTCATGCTGCTGGCTCCTCGGCGCATGTTGGTGACTGAGACTTTCTTGCGACTGAAGAGGGCCCCCATGATGGTCGCACCGACGCTGGTGACGGTTTGCCAGAAACTGCTCTGAGCCTGCGCCTCTTCCCGGCTCAATGCGGACTTTGCGGTGCGCAGGCGGTTTTCCAAGGTCTTGAGCTTGGATTCGTATTTGCGGCGAATTTTCTCTACCGCTTCGTCCCTTGCCTGGCGGCCTTCAAGGCCCACACGCTGACGGAAAGCGGCCTCCTCTTCGCCAATCTCCGAGTAGAGCTTGGCATCTGGGGAGTAGAGAATTTCTTCACGGTCTTCGCGATAGAGCTGATCAATGTAGCCCTTCTCCCAAGCCGTGTAGCTCTTGCTGCTGATGGCCTCACCTGGGACGGAGTCAAATCCGATCCCCTTCTCGGGGCTTTCGCGAAGACTGCTAAGCTTGGCAGTCCACTCGATAAGCTCGCTCTCTTGCAGTCCCTTGTCCGTGAAGGGCAGCACCAAACGACGCTGCATGGTTTGATCGATACCACTTTTGGTATGGCGGTATTGCACACTTGCCTGGCGAAGCAAGGTCGGGCGATAGCTCAGGCCCTCGGTCTCACCCGCTGACAAAACAAAAGCCTCCTCAATCCCCGCCCCTAGAACCGGGCGATCTGCTGAAGTCGACTTTGCCGGACCACCGGGTGCCGAGCCTCCGGCATCGCTGACCGCAGTTCCCAGCTCATCGACGACCCTTTGCCGCCGCGGCTCCATGAGAGTTTGAATTTCATTTCGAGTCACTGGTCCACGCAGGTAGCTCATCACCCAGCGCACGTGGAAGACCGTAGGGGCGTCCTCATGAACGTTGTGCATCAGGAAGACGCGGCTTCCGAGACCAGCCAGTAATTCCTCCATCTCACCTCGGTCGAATTTGCCCCCGTCTCCCGCGGCCGCGCCTTCCAGCCCGTCCAGAACGCGGGCTTTATCCCGCTCGGTTTGCAGACGCCCCAGCCACCAAGTGCCGATATTCGAGAGAGCCTTGTAGTCGAGATCGACGGGGTTTTGGGTCGCGAGCAGGCAGCCGAGGCCATAGGCCCTTGCCTGCTTGAGCATGGTCATCAGCGGCTTCTTGCTCGGCGGGTTCGCCGTGGGAGGAAGATAGCCGTAGATCTCGTCCATGTAGAGCAGCGCCCGTAGGCTCGTTGTGCCACTCTGCGAGCGCATCCAGCCGAGCATCTGATTGAATAGAAGCGAGACAAAGAACATCCGCTCGTCGTCACTGAGGTGGGCAATCGAGAAAATGGAAATGCGTGGCTTGCCATCTTTGGAGCGCAGCATTTGATCGATATCGAGTGGCACGCCTTCGATCCATTGAGCGAAGCTTGGCGAGGCCAACAGTGAATTGAATTTCAGCGCTAGCTCGACCCGATCTTTGCTCGGAGCAAATGTCTCCAGATCGATCACCCCTATCTTATCGAAGGGCGGCGACTGCAGATGGCGGATCAGCATTTCCAGGGAGAGCCCCTGCCCCGCTTGCCAACTGTGCTGAAAAATGGCGCTGATCAGGACGTGCTCGGGTGAGCGCATCGGCTCTGCTCGCACCCCGACCAGGGCGAGCAAACTCGTCACCGTGCTCTCGATCCGCTCTCCCAAGAGCTCGCCACTTTCCATGACCTCCAGCGGCGGCACTTCTAGCGAACTGAGAATGGAAACCGGAATGCCCGCTGAACTTCCAGGCGTGAAGATATTGACGTCCGTTCGCTCACGGAATTGTCGCAAACGCTCTGGGCTCTGCCCCCAGTCTGCGGTGCCTTTTTCCCATAGCTCTGCCTGTTGCTTGGCATACTCTTCCTTGCTCATCCCCTTACGCCGGGCATCACCCTCTTGCACCCAAGGCTCGAAGTCTTCTTGGCGGAAGTCAGGAAAAGTCAGCATCAAATTCGCGATATCCCCCTTCGGATCAATCACGATGGCCGGAACGTCGTCGATCGCAGCTTCCTCCAACAGAGCCAGGCAAAGCCCCGTTTTGCCCGATCCCGTCATACCCAAGACCACCCCGTGTGTGACGAGGTCCTTGGAGTCATAATTCACCAATGGGCTCTCAAGGCTCTTGGTATCGAGATTGTATTCACGACCGAGGTAGAAACTGCCGAGTTGTTCAGTAAGAGAAGGCGTGCTCATGAGCTAGTAAATGAATGAATTTAAGAAATGGATGACTCGCCAGCTTCCCCCTCGGACTTCGTGGGGCCCCTTGGGATTTCTGGCTCGGGCTCGCCGCGCGGATCGACCAAGATTCTAAATCCATCCTGCGATACCACCACGATCTCCTCTCCCTTGGATAAGAAGCCCGTCCGCAGGGTAACCTGGTATTTCTCCTCGCCGATCACGGCCTTCCCGACAGGTCTGAGGTCGGTCACGGCGATGCCGATGTGACCAATCAAGATCTTACCTCCGGCAGGCGTGGTGGGATCGTCCTGCAAGTTCCCAGCGGTCCCACTAGCCAAGCTCGTTTCCATCTTGAAAGACCGGAAGAAAGGCAAGTCGGTGAGGTATCGCATCATCAACAAAATCAGGATCACCCCGATGACTAGGCCGAGAGAAAGATTCATCAAAGGCGGCAGCAAAGCATCCATAATGGAATCCGTCGTGACACCTTCGGTCGAAAAGGCATCCCAAGCTTCCGGTGCCCCCATCGCGGAAATAAGCGATCCAATCAACAACATCACGCCAAGCACCCCTGGAATGATAAACCCTGGCACCAGGAACAGCTCCACCACAATGAGCAAAATACCGACCACGAAGAGGGCTACGTGCTCATAGCCCGCCAGGTTTCCGGCCATGTTATTGCCAAAGAAAAAGATTCCAAAACAGATCAAGGAAAGAGCGCCACCCACTCCAAATCCCGGCGCCTGCGACTCGATGTAGGCAAAGATCAGGCCACCCGCAATCAGAACAAAGGACCACTCCGCCACCCAGTAGGCGAATTTTTCAAAGCCGGTCGGAGCCGCCTCGACCACCTCGGCCTCGATCCCTTCGGCCTTGAGCAGTTCATCGACACTCCTGACCAGCCCCGCCGCCAGTAATGGCTTTCCGCGATATTCGGAGGCAGCCTGCTTGGCGGTCAAATTCAGGAGCGCTCCCTTTTTCACGCTGGCAATGTCGCCAAATTCGTATTCCTCATCGACGAACATCATGGCTCTCGCCACTTCGGGGTCGTGGCCTTTTTCCTCCGTCACTGCGGTGACCGCAGCATTCATGAAGCTCTCGATCTTCGCCTTCATGGTTCCTTCGATTTCACCACCGACGCCTGTGACCACAGCAGCCGAACCAATCGTCGAAACCGGGTGCATGTAGATCTTATCACACCCGAAGGCCGTGATAGCGCCCGCCGAGGTAGCCTCGCTATTGACGAAGGCGTAGCTCGGAATTTCCAAGGTCTGAAGATCTTTGACGATCAGCTTAATCGTATCAAAGGCGTAGCCCCCGGGGGTATCGAGTTCGAAAACAATCGCGCGAGCCTTGTCCTTGTTTGCCTTTTCAATCTGTCGACGGAAGAAACGAAATGAGGCTTGGTTGACCAAGTCATCTTTACCCACCTTAACCACAACGACTTTACCCGCGTAGCTATCGCCCTCCTGGGGATCCAGAAAGCGATCGGCAGCGCTGAGAATACCGCTCCCGAAGAGAAGGCCAAAGAGAACAAGAAGGTAACAAAGAGGTCGCTGCATGGCGCAATTCTATCACGGCTGACGCTGTCACAAGAATTTTTCTGTTCCCTGATCGATTTTCTGCCTTTATCACCATCGCAAGCCATGGGGAGAATCGCAGAAGAAACCATCGAACAGATCGTGGCCGCAACGGACATCGTTGATCTGATCAGCAGCTACTTCCCGCTGAAGAAGGCCGGCACCTCGTTTAAGGCCAATTGCCCGTTTCACAACGAGAAGACCCCGTCTTTTAATGTCAGCCCTCAAAAGCAGGCCTACTATTGCTTCGGCTGCGGGGCCGGGGGCGGGGCGATTAACTTCGTTAAAGAATACGAGAATCTCCCATTTCTCGATGCCGTTAAAAAACTCGCCCAGCGAGCAGGCATCCCGATCATTGAGGATGTCTACGATCCCGAGGCCGATAAACGGCGTCAAATGCGCTCGCGACTCCTCGAACTGCACGGAAAGGCCGCGGATTTCTTCCTTAAACTACTCCTCCGCTCTCCCGAGGCCGCGCACGCACGCGCCTATCTCAAACAGAGGGGGTTGACTGCAGAAATCGCGAAACGTTGGAAGCTCGGCTGGATCCCTGACACACCTGGAGCCTTCTTAGCCTGGGCGAAGTCCGAGGGCTATTCCGGTCGTGACCTAGTCAATTCCGGCATCGCTGCCCTCAAAGTCGAAGATAACCCCCGCGCTGGCATTTATCTCCGATTCCGCGACCGCTTGATGTTCCCCGTCCACAACGATTACGGGGACGTCGTCGCCTTCTCCGGACGAGTTTTACAATCCGGTCTACCCACTGGAAAATACCTCAACTCTCCCGAGACCGTGCTCTTCAATAAGTCGAAGACCATGTTCGCCCTCGATCGCGCGCGGCGCCCCATGATGAAAGCCAAGAAGGCGCTCGTCTGCGAAGGCCAACTCGATGTCATTTCCTGCGTCGAGCACGGCATCGATTACGCCGTCGCCCCCCTGGGCACCGCATTTACCGAGCAACACGCGAATTTACTCAAGCGCTACACCAGCGAAGTCGTGCTCTGCTTTGACTCCGATCCCGCCGGAAAGAAGGCTGTCGAAAGAGCCTACCGCGAGCTCGTCCCCGTCGGGCTGTCCGTCAAAGTCGTCAGCATGCCCGAAGGTGAGGACCCCGATTCCCTACTTCAATCCGAGGGAGTCGAAGCCTTCCAGCGCAGGATCGATGAAGCCTCCGACTTTTTCGACTTCAAGATTACCAATGCAAAAGCGGAAATGGACCTCAGCGATCCCGGTCAAAGGTCTGAACTCTCCCGCCAAATTGCCGACCTGATCGCACCCATGACGGACCCCGTCGCAGTAGACACTCTCGTTCAAGGGCTCTCCGCCGTGCTCAAAGTCGGCACGGATTCACTTCGACAATTCATCGCTGAATCTCGCCGAGAACAGTCCAGAGGTCGTCGCAATGCCTACTCCTCCCCCGACGATGATAGCCCACAGAGGATCATCCCAGTATCGCTTGAGCCGCGCTGCGCCGCCCTTTGCAAAGTCGCCCTGGAGAACCAGCAAGCCCAACAATACCTCTACGAGCAGATCGAATCGTTTCAAGATTTTCTCAGCTTCCTCCCACAGCTCCGCCTGCTCTTTCACATTCTAGCCAAGCGCCCGTCTCCGGATTCCCCCTCCGAAATTCAAGCTTACCTTTCGGCCATCCCAGCAGAAGAAACCGCGGCCCTTCAAGCTCTCCTTCACCAGCCCATGGCGGCTGAACCCTTAGCCACGGTCCGTGAAATTCAGCAGAAACTCGGCGCAGAATCAGTGCGTTTCCAAATCGATCAACTGAAAGCTCAGCTACAAGACGAAAGCTCCCCTGAAAAAGTCGGCGAACTCATGTCTGAAATTAGTGAGTTGCAAGGGCTATTGAGAGAAATCGAAGCTTGATTTTAGTGCAGTTAGGCACCATCGTCCGCCACCCCGAATCAGCAAAGAAAGGCTTGACCGTAAGCTTGATCGCTTCAACGTCACCAACCGCTTCGCACAGGAGCACCCTGAACCAATCTCTGACTCCAGAATTTGGTTCCCAAAACGCAGTTCAAAAATCATGGCCAAAAAGAAAGTCGCAGCAAAATCCACCCCAGCTAAGAAAACTTCTACCAAGAAGAAGGCTGCGGTGAAAAAGACGACCACCAAAAAGAAAGCAGTAGCTAAAAAGGCTCCAGCCAAGGCTGCGAAAACAGCAAAAAAAGCGGCCACGAAGAAAGCTCCAGCTGCCAAGAAGACTGTCAAAAAAGCTGCGAAAAAGGCCGCTCCTAAGAAAGTTTCAGCGAAAAAG
>CAXIBU010000093.1:0-11093 GCA_964021555.1 uncultured Verrucomicrobiales bacterium
GGTGTCGTGGTCTTGCCAGCGGCGGAAGGCGGCGTAGGTGGCGGATTGCTCTTGGACGCCCTCGAGGGAGTGGTCGGAGCGTTTGGCTTCGAGGATGCCGCAGGCCTTGCCTTCAAGGTAGAGGACGTAGTCGGCGCGGCCGCGCTGGGTGGCGGAATGGCCGGAGGACTCGCAGATCGCGGTGGGCTTAAGACCTAGCTCGGATCTTGATGACGCGACTAACCAACCGGCGGCGCGTAGCTGACGGTCGATCTCGATGCGTGCGGTGGATTCCGGGGTGGACACTGGGAGAGGAGGGTCGTGTAAAAGAGCTGCGGCCTACACGATTTCATTGAGGTGGGGGGGCGCGGCCTGTTAACGGTTACTTGTTATTGGTTATTTGTGGTTAAAGGAAGGAAAAAGGCAGGTTTGGTGGGGGTGGGAGGTTTAGCGGGTGCTTGTGGTGGCTTTGAGGATGAGTTTTTGTTCTTCGGGGGTGAGCTTGCCTTTGAATTTGGATTGGGAGGCGGGTTGTTTGAAGAGGGTTTGGTAGAAGACGCACGCGGCGAGGTAGGCGCCTTTGGCGGAGGGGTGGCTGCCGTCTTTGCGGTAGAGCTCGCGGCCTAGTTTTGGGTTGCTTTTGCGGATGCTGGCCCAGGTGTCACCTACGGGGGCGAGGAGGGCGGAGCAATTTTTGGCGGTGGACCGGTAGCTCTTGCTGAGGGCTTGCTGCATGGAGGCGTAGTCGGGGAATTTTTGGAGATTCATTGCATCGCCATCGCGGCGTCCCCAGGTCTGATAGAACACGGTTTTTGCCCCTGAGGCATCGATGAGTTTGTCGAGTTGGCGAGCGGCTTTGTCGAAGCGCTCGGGGTGGACGGCCGGGAACTGGCTCTGATCTTGAAGGACGACAAAGTCGAAGTTGCCAGTTTTGATCCGCTTGAGGGTCGCCTGATTGGCAAGATGGAATTCGAGGGTTTTGCCACCGGGGTTGATGAAGACGAGTTCGGTGTCGGCATGGGGGGATTGCTTGATCAGTTGAGTGACGGCATTTTTGATTCCTCCGGTGTAGCTGTTGCCAATGAAGAGGATCTTGAGGGGCTCGGCTGCGGCCTGGGCGATGGTGAGGAAGCAGATGAGCAGGGCGGAGATGAGAGATCTTGGTGTCATGTTTGTTCGTTGTTTAGAGGATGGTTTGAGTGATACCACTTAGCAAATCAAACGAGACGAACGAGATTATTTAGGCTTTTTGGGGAGTGGTCTTTGGTCAACCCGATGCTCGGGGGAACAAAAAAGCCTGCACGGAATGCAGGCTTTTGAGGGGGGGCGTGTCGTGTGTAACAGCTGCGCTGCACACGATCTTCAGTCATGCCCCAGACGACTTGTGGGGCGGTTTAGTGGGCGTTGGCTTCGGCGAGCTCTTTGCCTTGCATGTCGTCGCCGGTGTAGCCGTGTTCTTCGGCGTATTTGCGGACGTCTCCTGTGATTTTCATGGAGCAGAAGGTGGGGCCGCACATGGAGCAGAAGTGGGCGGTTTTGGCGCCTTCGGCGGGGAGGGTTTCGTCGTGGAAGGCGATGGCTTTGGCGGGGTCCAGGCCGAGGGCGAATTGGTCGCGCCAGCGGAATTCGAAGCGGGCTTTGGAGATCGCGTTGTCGCGGATCTGGGCGGCGGGGTGGCCTTTGGCGAGGTCGGCGGCGTGGGCGGCGAGCTTGTAGGTGATGACGCCTTCGCGGACGTCGTCGCGGTTGGGCAGGCCGAGGTGTTCCTTGGGCGTGACGTAGCAGAGCATGGCGCAGCCATACCAGCCGATGTTGGCGGCTCCGATGGCGGAGGTGATGTGGTCGTAGCCTGGGGCGATGTCGGTGGTGAGCGGTCCGAGGGTGTAGAAGGGAGCCTCGTGACACCACTCGATCTGCTTGTCCATGTTCTCCTTGATGAGGTGGAGGGGGACGTGGCCGGGGCCTTCGTTCATGACCTGGCAGCCCTTGGCCCAGGCGCGCTTGGTGAGCTCGCCCTGGACCTCGAGTTCGCCGAGCTGGGCGTAGTCGTTGGCGTCGGCAATGGAGCCGGGGCGGAGTCCGTCGCCGATGGAGAAGCTGACATCGTAGGCGGCGCAGATGTCGCAGATTTCATCCCAGTGGGTGTAGAGGAAATTCTCTTTGCCATGGTGAATGGACCACTTGGCGAGGATGGAGCCACCGCGCGAGACGATACCGGTCATGCGCTTGGCGGTGTGGGGGACGAATTTGAGAAGAACCGCAGCGTGGATGGTGAAGTAGTCGACGCCTTGCTCGGCCTGCTCGATGAGGGTGTCGCGGTAGAGTTCCCAGGTGAGGTCTTCGATGCGTCCGTTGACTTTTTCCAGTGCCTGATAGATTGGCACGGTGCCGATCGGGACGGGGGAGTTGCGCAGGATCCATTCGCGGGTGGCGTGGATGTTCTTGCCGGTGGAGAGGTCCATGACGGTGTCGGCTCCCCATTTGGTGGCCCAGCGCATTTTTTCGACCTCTTCATCGATGGTGGAGGCGACGGCGCTGTTGCCGATGTTGGCATTGATCTTCACCAGGAAGTTGCGGCCGATGATCATGGGCTCGCACTCGGGGTGGTTGATGTTGAGCGGGATGATGGCGCGTCCGCGGGCGACTTCGGAGCGGACAAATTCGGGGGTGATCAGTTCGGGGATCTGCGCACCGAAGGGCTGGCCTGGGTGCTGGTGGTCCATGCGATTGCGGGCGACTTGTTTGTGTGGCTCGATCTCGGACGGGCGCGGCATGAGGTAGCCGTCGGGGGTGTGGAGCTTGGCTTTGGCTGCGGCGAGCTCGGCTTCGAGTTGGGCGATTTGGCTTTCCAAATCAGATTGGCTTGGCGACTGAGAGTCGCCGCCACGGGCGTAGGTGTCGTGCTGGGTGGCGAAGGCTTCTAGGCGGCCGAGGTTTTCGCGGATGGCGACGAACTCCATCTCGGGGGTGATGATGCCTTGTTCGGCATACCACTTTTGGGTGACGGGTTTGCCAGTGGCCTTGAGGGGCTGGCGCTTGAGGCCGGGGTATTCCTTGAGCTTGTTCTTGGCGGCCTTGTTGGCGTTGTATTTCTCGGCGTGGGCATCGGAGAGGTAACCGTTGTCCTCGGGCTTGAGGTTGCGGCCTTCGTATTCTTCGACGTCGCCACGGGCGAGGATCCAGTCGCGGCGCAGGGCGGGGAGGCCCTTGGTGACGTCGCCTTCGAAAGTCGGATCGCCCCAGGGGCCGGAGCAGTCGTAGACGGCGATGGGCTCGTTCGGCGTGGTCACGCCGTTGGAATGCTCGGTATCGGAGAGGCGAATTTCGCGCATGGGCACCTTGATGTCGTGCAGCTGACCAGAGACGTAAACTCGGGTGGAGTTCGGGAAGATGGTGGGATCGGCCTCGATGGCGGCGAGCTCTTCGGAGTTATCGATGTCCTCGACGAAGTTGCCGGTGTAGTCGGAGCGCTGGTGGCTGTTTTCTGGGGAGATCATGTTGTTATTGGTTATCTGTTGATTGTTATTTGGAGGCTTGTGGCTCTGGGGAGCCAGTTGCTTGAAAATGAGAAACCCACCAGGCTGCGAAGGCGTGGTGGGTGAGCGGATTTCTTGAGTTGAAATGCGACTCCCTACGCCGGTGTGAGCCGGATCAGGTTCGAAGGGTCATCTGCGATGATGCGGATTCTCAGCCTCGGCGGCTCCCCTGTCTGTTGGCACTTTGCAGGGGGAAACGGGGGAATTCAAGAGGGAAGCGAGAAATGCGGCGAATTTGCTGATTTGGGCGGTATCTTGGTAGACATCGGTGGAGGTGGCAGAGGGTGGCAGGGGGTGGAATTGCTTTGTAAGATTGCGCGTTTTGTGGAGGTAATTTGGTGATGAGAATTTTTGGAATGATTGCGGCGCTAGCAATTGGCGTCATTTCGGCAGGCGCAGCAGACGAGGCAAAAAAGCCCAACGTGTTGATTGTATTCGTTGATGACCTGGGTTGGGCGGACGTGGGATTCAATGGGACGCCAATCTACAAGACGCCCCACATTGATCGCATCATGGGGGAAGCGGTGAATTTCACTCAGGCCTATTCGGCGCACCCGGTCTGTTCGCCGACGCGGGCGGCTCTGATCAGCGGCAAGGCTCCGCAGCGGGTCGGGATTACCCAGTGGATTTCTGGGGACAAAGTCGCGCTGCCACTGGAGGAAGTGACGATTGGCGAGGCCTTTCAAGAGGGAGGTTACCGCACGGGCTACATTGGAAAGTGGCATTTGGGGAAAAAGGACGAATTTCAGCCGGAGAAGCAAGGGTTCGGATGGGTGAAGGCGGTCAATCGAGCCGGTCAGCCATCGAGCTATTTTCCGCCCTACGCAGCCAAGAAGCCACGTCCGACCGATGTGCCGGATTTGGATCCTCGAGCAGGTGGGCCTTTCTTGACTAATGCGCTGACGGATTTGGCCAATGGTTTCATGCAGGAAAAGAGCGAGAAGCCCTTCTTCCTGATTCTGTCCCAGTATGCGGTGCACACGCCGATCGAGGCTCCGAAAGGGCTGGTGGCAATCAAGCAACGTGATATCTCCGAGTTTTATGCCGAGCGTGAACGAGAGGACATCAAGGAGCGCTACGGCGCGACGACCAGGGGGCGTCAGGATCATGCGGGCTACGCAGCGCTGGTGCAGAACCTGGATATGAACTTTGGTCGATTGATCGAGGGGCTGGAGAAGAGTGGTCAGTTGGACAATACGATTGTCGTCTTCACCTCGGACAACGGGGGACTGAGCACCTTGACCCGCGGTGTCGGTCCGACCTGCAATGCTCCGCTGCGCGCGGGCAAGGGCTGGTGCTACGAAGGTGGGGTCCGCATCCCATCGTTCATTTATTGGAAAGGCGAGCTCAAGCCTCTTGAGGTCGACGAGCCAATGATCACGACCGATCTTTACCCGACCTTGCTCGAACTGTGCGGGCTCGATGCCAAGCCGGAGCAGCACTTGGACGGTGCCTCATTGGCTGGAGTGATGCGTGGTGGTGAGAGCCCGGGGCTTGATCAGCGGGTAATCGGCTGGAGCTATCCCCACCAACACGGATCCGGCCATCGGCCATCAAATGCGATCCGTCACGGCGACTGGAAGTTGATACGGTTCGAAGAAGGTAAACGATACGAACTCTACAACCTCAAAGATGATCTCGGTGAAACGAAGGATCTCGCAGAACAGAAAGTGGATAAAGTCAGAGAGCTGGACAGCATCCTGTCTGGCTGGCTGAAAGAAACCCAGAAGCCCTAATGATCTCTATTACCTCTATTTAGCACTATGAATACTATCCCATCGCACAATCGTCGCAAACTCATCCAATTAGGGGCGCTAGGCGGTCTTTCATTGCTTCCTGCTGGGTCATTGTTCGCCGCAGACAAGGAAGAGAGCAAAAGCACTGAAACCGAGAAGGATCAGAAGCCGGAGAAGATGCTTAGAGTGATCGCAATTGGCGCTGGTGGACGGGCTGTCGGAAACATCAAGCCTCTGGAAAAACACAAGGCTGTCGAATTTGTCGGTTTCTGTGATGTCGATACGCGAATGATGAACCGCTGGAAGAAGAGCTACCCTGATGCGCTCTATCTTCAAGATTACCGGGTCTTTTTCCGCGACCATTTGGACAAATTCGATGCCGTCGTGATGTCGACGCCCGACCACAGTCATGCGCCAATCATCCTGACGGCGATGGCTGCGGACAAACACATCTATGCGGAAAAGCCGCTGGTTCACCAGCTAGATGAACTGCGGATGGTTCGTAACGCAGTCGCCGCGAAACCCAAATTGGTCACCCAAATGGGCAACCAACGCTCATGCATGAAGGGCAAAATGGAGATTGTCGAAATGCTCCGAAATGGCGAACTGGGTAAAATCAAAGAAGCTTGGGTGTGGGTGGGCCGCATGAAGGCCAGTGGATACTTTGTTGATCCATGGCTCGATCAATATCCTGAGGCGAAGCCGGCCCCCGAGGAACTCGATTGGGAACTCTGGAAATCCTGCTCCAAGGCAAAAGTAGGCTACCACCCCGACATGGCGCGGGCCAAGTGGCGAGCCTTCTGGGAATATGGCAGTGGTCCGATTGGCGACTGGGGATGCCATATCCTTGATACACTCTTCTATGGGCTCAATCTTGAGAGTGGCCCACTAGCTGTTAAAACCGAGGCTCCGCGCGGGCCTAGCAAGGTCTCCGTCGGCACTTACCTGCAATCGACAATGACCTTCAAGGGCAATGCGCAGACCAGCGGCGACTTTCTGGAAATTCACTTCAATGACGGCCCGATCAGCCCGCCGAATTTGAGCTATGGGCTGCCACGCAAGCTCAAACCTCAGAGCAACATGACTCTGATCGTTACCGAGGCCGGCACCTTGCTCACTACCGCCGTCGGTGGTTGGAAGCTCTACAAAGATGGGAAAGACATTTCAGCATCGGTCACGATTCCGAAGGTCAAGCCTCGCCATCATTGGCATGATTGGGTGGATAACTGTCTAGGTGCGAAGAAGCCGCTCTGGTCGCCGCTGGACGTGGGGTCGCTCATCACTGAGGCGGCTCTGTTGCCGGTCAAGGCATCGGTCTTTCAGGGGCGGGAGCTTGGCTGGGACAGTAAGGCCTGCCGTTTCGACCTTGAAGAGGCCAATGCGAAAGTCGTCAGCCGCGAATATGCTGATGGTTTTGGGATTCCCAAGGAATTTGTTTGAAGCTTTAAACTTATGAAAATTGCACATTTGTTTATCGCAATTCTGTCTTTCGGATTGCTTCCTGCCCTCGCTGAGAAGCCTAACATATTGTTGATCGTCGCCGACGACATGGGCTACGGCGATCTGTCCTGTTATGGCTCGAAGCAGATCAAGACCCCGAATTTGGACCGTCTGGCCAAGAATGGCGTTCGTTGCACGGATGGCTACGTCTCAAATGCGGTCTGCGCTCCGTCGCGTGCAGGCCTGCTCACGGGGAGATACGGGTCGAGGTTCGGCTTCGAGCACAACTTGAGCCAGCCGAGTCATATTAAGGACGAGTTTGCGGGGATCCCGCTGGATGAAACCTTGATGAGTGATCGTCTGAAAAGTCTCGGCTACCGCACGGGGATGGTTGGCAAGTGGCACTTGGGCGAGGCCCTACCGACGCAGCACCCGACTGCACGGGGCTTCGACTTTTTCTTTGGGATGCTCGGTGGTGGTCACTCCTATTTCCCGACGCCAGAGAAGAACAAGCTGCTCTTCGGCGACAAGAAAGTAAGTGAAATTCGCACGCCCTACCTGACTGACTGGTTTACCCTCGAGGCGATGGATTTCATGAAGGCCGAGGGCAAGGCCAAGCCAGCGGATGCTTCCGAAGGTGATAAGCCGTGGTTCTTATACCTTTCCTACAATACGCCCCACAGCCCGATGCAGGCCAAGGCTGAAGACCTTGAGAAGTTTTCCCATATCAAGCCGAAGACCCGTCAGATCTATTGCGCAATGCAGCACTGCATGGACGTCAATATCGGGAAGATTTTGCAGATGCTCGAAGCCCGTGGAGAGCTGGAAAATACGCTAATTGCCTTCATTTCCGATAATGGTGGCTCGGTGGAAGTTAGCTATGCGGTCAATGCACCGATGCGGGGAACCAAGGGAACCTTTATGGAAGGCGGGATCCGTGTCCCGACGATTTACCATTGGCCCGCCAAATTGAAGCCGCAGGTTTACGAGAAGCCCGTCATTTCACTCGATCTGAATGCGACTTTTGTGAAAGCCGCAGGTGGCGAAGTGCCTAAGGTCGTGGGCGAGGGGAAGGAAAGTAAGATCTATGATGGGGTCGATCTGGTGCCATTCTTGAACGGCGAGAAAGAGGGGCGTCCTCACCAAACCCTCTACTGGCGCGCCGCTCTCCGCGGTGTTGCTCTTCGTGATGGGGATTGGAAACTCCTGATACCTAACAGCATGGGAGCGCAACTTTACCATCTGGCTGATGACCCTTCCGAGCAGAAGAATTTGATCGCCGAACATCCTGAGAAATTTGCAGAGCTGATGGAGAAGAAGGTCGATTGGGAAATTAGTCTCAAGCGCAATCCGATCTTTATATCAGCCCCCTTTTGGACGGGTTATAACAAGCGCCTCTACGATAAAACTTATTCGCTAGTTCAGCCGGAGGTGGATTCCACCGAAAATGTTTGGAGCTTCAAACGCCCCAAGCGGTAGTGGGACTGTCGGGCATATCCAGGTTGCCTCAGCGGCTCTTGCGATACTGGCTAGGGGTCATGCCGACGCTTGCCTTGAATTGTCTGGAAAAGGCGCTCTGATCTCCAAAGCCGCAGTCGAGGGCGATATCGACAATCGAATTTTCCGAACGGCGCAAGAGCTGGCAGGCGTGTTCGATCCGCACCTTGGTGATGTATTGTCCCGGGGTGATGTTAAAGAGGCGGCGAATGCGCTGGTCCAGCTGGTAGACGGATAGCTTGGCTAGCTTGGCTAGCTCGGGGAGCCTGAGTGGCTCGTCAAAGTGCTGGTGGATGTGCTCGACTGCCTTGGCAATCAATTGATACTCCTCGTGTTCCTGGCGAGGCACCCGCAGGTCGCGGGAAATTCCTGAGATACCGATGATCCGGCCATCGGCCCCGCGGATGGGCTCTTTAAAGGTCAGGCACCACCCCTGGGTGCCGTCGGGGTAGAGGTGGAGCTCGAGGTGGTTGATAATGGAAATACCAGTGGTCAGCACGCTCTCATCCTGCTCGGTAAACAATTCGCCGAGTGGCGAGGGAAACAGCGATGTCGCGGTGCGGCCGACGAGCTGGGATCGGTCCTCCAGGCCGCAGCGTCGCAGCAAGGTCTCGTTGGCCGCGATGTAACGCCCGACCCGATCTTTGACAAAAAAAACGAGGTCAGGAACTTGGTCGAAGACGCAGGCAGTATCGAAAGGGCTGGAGAGCTCTGCGATGAATCGGTTCCGTATTTCTTCTGACGTAGACATGCTGTGCTGAAACTGTGGCGAGTTCTCTCCAATGAAGCAAGAACGGGAAAGCTAGTTTAGGGGGAATTCTTCAATCATGTCCACTACCGCCAATCGCACGCTAAAAGTCATCGATTCCCACACTGAGGGCGAGCCTACTCGGATCGTCATCGAAGGTGGTCCGGATCTCTCAGGAATGAGCTGGGACGAGCGGGTGAAATTCATGGAGCACGAGGGTGATTGGATTCGCTCGGCGACTTGCAACGAGCCACGTGGTCACGAGGCGATGGTGGGCGCGGTGTTGTGCGATCCGATTGCCGAGGATTGTGTGACTGGGGTTTTGTTCTTCAATAACGTTGGGCTGCTCAACATGTGCATCCATGCCACGATTGGTTTAGCGCAGACTTTGGTCCATCAAGGAAAGATCGGGGTCGGGCGACATCGGATTGATACCCGGGTGGGAGTGGTCACAGCGGAAGTTCATAAGGACGGGCGGATCACCGTGGAGAATGTTCCGAGCTACCGCAAAGAGGCTGGTGTGAGCTTGGAGGTCGAAGGCTTCGGAGAAGTCGTGGGCGACATTTCCTGGGGTGGTAACTGGTTCTTCCTGATTGATGGCTACGGACCCGAGGTATCCTTCTCGAATTTGGACGAGCTGACGCATTTTTGCTGGGAAGTCCGCAAGGAGCTAGGGAACCGCGGGATCACTGGCGACAAGGGCATGGAGATCGATCACGTCGAGACTTTCGGGCCTCCGGAATCGAATGCGGCGGACAGTAAGAATTTCGTGCTCTGCCCGGGCAAGGCTTACGACCGTTCTCCCTGTGGGACTGGCACCAGTGCCAAGCTGGCCGCACTTTATCAGGCGGGCAAACTTCGTGAGGGCGAGGTCTGGCGTCAGGCGAGCATTTTGAATACGGTCTTCGAAGGGCGGGTCGAGCTGCGCGGCGAAGACATCATCCCCATCGTGACCGGGCGCGCGTGGGTCAATGGAGAATCCACCCTGATCCTCGATCCCAGCGATCCATTCTGTGAAGGCATCCGCTTCAAGAAACCGCACATCGAAACTGAACTTTAAGGCAATCCGCCAAATCTCATCCCTTGCAACGAATCAAATCTAAAGCACTCTAACGACATGACACTAACATCCATCATCGGCCAAGGCCGCGCCCAAGACGAACTGAAGACCTCCGAAATCGAGCTGAGCACTGCCATGGCGCTCGCTGAATCTGCCGCCCTCTCTTACCGCAACGAAAGTGGAGCTAAGAAGGCTGCCTTCCTTCGTCAGATTGCTGACAACATTGATTCCGTCGTCGATACCATCGCCGAAGTGGGCCCTGGTGAAACGGGTCTCCCTGAAGGTCGCATGCGCGGCGAAACCGGGCGCACCGTTGGTCAGCTCCGACTTTTCGCCAGCCTCGTTGAAGAAGGTTCCTGGGTGAACGCACGCATCGAGACCGCTCAGCCAGACCGTCAGCCGCTGCCAAAAGTCGACCTGCGCTCGATGAGCCGCCCACTTGGTGTGGTCGCGGTTTTCTGCGCTAGTAACTTCCCGCTCGCCTTCTCTGTCGCGGGTGGTGACACCGCTTCCGCTCTTGCAGCTGGATGTCCCGTGGTCGCGATCGCGCACCACTCACACCCGAAGTTGGCTGCATTGGTCGGCGAGCAAATTCAAAAGGCCGTCGCGAGTTGCGGCATGCCTGAGGGCACCTTCAGCCTGCTCTTCGGTGGCGGACGCAGCGTCGGCCAGGCCGTGGTCAAGCATCCAGCCGTCAAAGCAGTCGGTTTCACGGGTTCACGTGCCGGTGGCACCGCTCTGATGAAAGTTGCCGCTGAACGCGAAGAACCAATCCCGGTCTACGCTGAAATGAGCGCGATCAATCCGGTCGTCTTCAGCACTCAAATTCTCGCTGACAAGGGCGAGGCCCTCGCCGAAGGGCTATACGGCTCGCTGACCATGGGGGTCGGGCAGTTCTGCACCAATCCTGGTCTGGTCTTCGTCCCTGCAGATGGTTCCGAAGCGTTCCTCGCCAAATACGGTGAATGCGTCGCCGCTGGTGCAGGTGCGGCGATGTTGAATGCTGGCATTTGCCAAGCTTACCGTGACGGGGTCGATGCCCTTGCCAAGGAGTCTGGCGTGAAAGTCATCGCTCGCGTCGATGGCGCCGCCGATGG
>CAXIBU010000094.1:0-11078 GCA_964021555.1 uncultured Verrucomicrobiales bacterium
TGACCGAAGCTGAAAAAAACAAGGCCAGCACTACTCGCAAATGGGGTCGGCGACTCGCATTTTTAATTCCACGGCTGCTGGTCGGCCTCGGGCTGCTCTACCTATTTGGCTTAATCATTTACGATGGCCCTGCGGTGGCATTTTCGTTGGGGAATTGGCTGCTAGCCGGCGCTTGGCTCGGCTTGGCCATTTACAGTTGGATCCACTTTCGCCAGCTGCGATTCCTCAAGCGGGTGGGCGTTTTGGCTGGTCTGGCCGTGTTGGTTCTCATTCCGTGGTCCTTCATCTCCGCGAGCAATGATCGTGAGTGGAAGCCGGAGTTCGCCCAAACTGGCTGGGTCGAGCAAAAGAGTGACGTCGTCACTTTCCACAACTACCGCGACTTTATTTATCATGATGACGGAAGTATCGAAGAGCGCTGGCTGACCAAGACCTTTCGTCTTTCGAACCTACAGGGAGTGGACCTCTTTCACGATGCCTTCGGAGGTGACCTGGTGGCGCACCCCATCCTCTCATTCGACTTCGGCGAGGAAGGTCGCGTGGTGTTATCGATCGAGACACGGCGCGAAAAAGGCGAATCCTTCTCGATCTTCGGGGGCCTCTACAAAATGTTCGAGCTGCAATATTTGTTTGGTTCAGAGCGTGACTTCGTCGGTGTGCGCACTCGGATCCGCAAGGAGCCGGTCTTCCACTACCATTTGCACAGTGATCCAGAAATCGCTCGCAAGCTACTTCTGGACTCGATCCAAGCACAGAATGAATTGAAGTCGCAGCCGCGCTTCTATAACGTCATCACCGCGAATTGCACGACTAGCCTGCGAGCTCAGAGCCATCAGAAGAAAATGCCGCTGGACTATCGTATGCTGCTCAACGGGCGCTTCGATGAACTTCTCCACGAGAACGGCGTGATCGCTCCAGATGAGAATGACTTTGAAGAGGTAAGAAAAAACGCCTACCTCAATCCACGAGCAGAGGCCGCAGATTGGTCGACTGAAGAGGGTTTTTCCGAGGGAATTCGCAATTAGGACAACTCCAGCGAGTCTTTAGGGCACTTCTGAGAACCTTCTTTCGAGGAGATGCGCAGGAAATTGCCCTTATCCCGAGGTGCGAAAGTTCCTGCTATCCTAAGATAACAGGTGCTTGAGCTAACGAAGGCATGAGGGGGATGGACAAGCAGATTCCGAATACGAGGTTCTCAGAAGTGCCCTTTAGCGGTAAAAATCCAAATTTGATGTCACAAACTTCGCCGCTGGAGCGAATCTTTGCTACAACGACCTTTGCAAAGTCCCCATGCCCAGTGATCCATCCCAGACAGAATCTCTAGATCGTAAGACTTTTTCGATTCTGATTCGTGAGCATCAACCCACCCTGATGGTCTATGCCCGTGCACTGGTCTCTGATGAATCTACGGCGGCGGACTTGGTCCAGGAGAGCTTCGTCGCGGCTTGGAAGAACCTGAGTAAATTCGATGTTTCCCGGGACTTTTCAACCTGGATGCGTGGAATCCTGCGCAACAAATGGCGCGACCACTGCCGCAAGGTCGGCAGGCGAAAGGAATGCAGTGACGAGGCCCTCGACTACTTCGAAGAACAGCTCAGCGAGTGGGAGGAGGAACGCCAACACGAGGGTAGCCCCGTCTTTGCTCGCTTAGAGTTTTGCCTCAAGAAACTGCCGGAATCTTTAGCCAAGGCAATCAGCGCCTTTTATTATCAAGAGCTCGATGGGGCGGACGCCGCTACCCACCTCGACATCAATCCAGCCACCCTGCGCAAGCGCCTTCAGCGAGCAAGATCAGGGCTAAAACAATGCCTCGAAAGTTAGGATGAAACCCGAGGAACTACTAACCGACGCTCTACTTCGAGAGCATGCGAAAACCGAGCTGCAGCGCGAGCGGGAAATTGCCGCCATCGAGGTTGCGATCGATTCACTTGAGGCAGCTAGTTCCGGTCAAGCTGCTCCGACAGGAGAGCAGCCCTCGAATAAACCTTGGGCGATCGCGGCGGCTCTCCTGGTCTCAGCGATAGGGATGGGGACCTGGATTTATTCTGAAAAGACTGACTCTCAAGACCTCATTGCAGAGCATAGAGTGGTGCCAGAACCGGCCCCGACTGAAAAAGCAGCTGAAGCCCAGTTGCCGAAAATGATGAGTGCTGAAGTGGACAGTCCTCCCGCCCCGATTGCCGGCGCCGCTCTAGCAGATCCTTTCATTGGAGACGGCATGGAAGGAAAGCTCCCTCCAGTCGCCGCGCGGGATTCTCAGAGGGCGCCCGCCGGTTCCCTCCAGCTTCAGGAGCTGGCCGACCTTGGCCCAAGCAGAAGCTCCACCGAAGCCCTAGAGCAAACACTCGGGTATCAAGTTTCCTATCTACAGCCGAGCCTGCGCATCTTGGATGATGTCTTCTATTTTGGCGGAGATCTATACAACGATACCAGCTCACTCGAGGGCTTGATACAAAGTTCTACGCTGACTGAAGAATACACTCGAAGAGCCCGATTGGACTCCCAATTCGGCTCAAAATCCGAGTCACTCCCTAGCATCAATGAGCTAGTCGAACGCTTCCTCCATGGCAATAGCAGCCCCTACGACGTGGAACCTTGATAAAAGTCGATAAATTCACCCCGCCGATGATCGCTCGGGACTGGAGCTCGTATTTCCATGATTCAGCACAATCTCGTTGATCCAAGCGGTTTCAGCTAATTCCCCGCGCTGGCTGATTGCAGCTGCCAATTGCTCGGCAATTTGACGAGTCGGAAGGTCAAATATCGCTGGGCGTGGGGCCAACCACTCAACCAAGGGGTTCTGCTGCAGCGCGAGAACCAACCAATCCTCAGGAAGACTCCTCCCTTGACCAGCAAGTGTTGCTAACAAGGAAGCATAATACTTCATATTTCGAAAGATCAGGGCACATGGCTTTTTTGAAAGAAGCAATTGCTCCAGCAATGCCTTCAGACTCTCGGGCTTGGCTTCATCAAAATTCGGACAATGAATACTCGGGTCAAAAGAATGTCCCTCTTTCTCATAAAGCGAACGGAGCCGCGCCAACAACTTCTTGGGAAGGGCTTCATTTCGCCTCGGTAACAAGAAAATCGGGCTAACAGCCGAACGTTGAAACGCGTAATTCGCTGCGCCTACCAAGAGCTCTTGATGAATCAAATTGACCTCAGGTAACTCCACAGACTCTTGAACTTGATCCGTGAGAGACCAAGCTTTTACCCCAGCCTTCTTGGCCTGTTCCAGACTTTGTAACGAAGCGGAGATCAGCAGCCATGAGTCTTCAGGGTGGTTCTCGAACAATTCGCGTGCCGCCCTTCCCACTCGGCGCCGACTCAAGCCTGCCAGATGATGGTATTTCACTTCCCAATCGACCTCCCGCAGGCAGGAGAACAGCTCCCTAAGGACCTCGCGCATCACGAAACTTTGCTCCCCTCTTGGTAGACTACCAACCACCCTCAGGACTCTCGTTAGCTTCTGAGGAGGGTCACTCATAGCCATGGAACTCGCGCGCAAGGCCTCATGAATCCTTTCGGAATCAATGAATCGGCCTTTTCGCTCACCTCCGCTGAGCAAGAAACCCTCGTCTTCCAAGACTTCACAAGCCCGCTGATAGGTTGACCGGCTGATGCCAAGCTCAGCGCATAACCCACGGTAACCAGGCAAGCGCTCCTTCCACTCACCTGCAAGCAAGCGAGATTTCAGATGCTCGGCGACACGGTTCGATAAATAGTCCCTCTCCACTCTCCCCATTTGGCATGGTCTACCAAAATCCTGACAAAACTGTCAAAAATTTAATCATAAGAGAAATTCTGAATTTCGGTTAAACCACCATACTTCGATGCGCAAAATAACAAACTCCATCGACTTTTCATAAAGCCTGAATTAGATCACCTGACCTACCAATCCCACAAAATATGGAATTTCCCTATGTTCTTCAGAAGAACTAACCCCGTAGTCCCACTCCGATATAAAATTCTATAAAATGAAATCATACTACATGTAATACTGATTAAATGGCCGCTCAACCAAATGCCCGATAGTTGTATGTCATATCGAATAACTCGAGGATGAACTTGAGACAAAGAGGCAAAAACACAACATATAAGACCAGTCTAAATGCTCGTTTAAACGCTATTTTCCAGCGACTTACAAGAACTGCTCACTTTACAAGCGCAGAAAGATAGACAAAAGACTGAAAGGAAATCCTTCCCGAATTGGGAATTTTACACAGGATACACAAATGAATAAAGTTTTGAGGGGAGCTTTAACCTTTACCATTATTTCGATGACCAGCATCTTGATGACTTCTTGCGAGCAGCAGAAGTCTCAGACCAATGAGCCGGTAGCGGCCAATCCTTCTGATGCGCCGACAGATCGTCAGACTTCAGGAACTGAATCAAGGGTAGTTCCAGCCGAGAACCAACCTAGAAGAACTCCGACACAGGCCAATCGACAAGCTACCCAAATAGCTAAGTCCCGAAGTCAAACCGCTAACACTGAAACTCCTTCGGAACTAGGTTACGAAGTCCTGTCCGACCTCGGCACAATCAAGGTCGAAGAAGGGATGCCTTCGCCAAAAATTGGCGACAGAATTTACACTCTATCTACCCTACCAAAGGGAGAATGCGGGGAGTTTTGGGTCAAAGACAGAGATGGCTCTGTCGCCAAGATTGCCGTGTGCACTGGCGAGCACGAAGGCGGCCACTAGCCCATATCTACCAGATCTAAAATGATCATCCAACTATCTAAACCATTCGCATGAGACCAAACAGCCCTACACTATGAATACACGCATACCCTTTCTAATAACCCTGCAAGCGCTCTTCTTTGCGCTTGTCAGTGTCGCCTTCGCCGCTCCGGCGACCTTGACCCAATCGGTCTCCTATCAAGGAGAGACCATCACCCTTCAACTCAAAATTGAAGACCTTCGTGGAGCGAATTTTGAGTTGTTCACTCAGAACGCTTCAGGTGGATACGATGTGGTCACTCCAGTCGCGGAACGCTCGTATTTAGGGACTGTAGCTGAATATCCAGGTGCCGTTTCTTGCGGAATCCTTCAGGATGATGGCCAGTTCCGTGGCGCGGTCTATTTTGATCGGGGCGTCACTTGGTTCACTCTCGGAACTTCTGTCGTTGAAACACGCGCACTGGATTACGGTAACTTTACTAATTTCCAAATTCCAACCACCTCTTCAGTAACACCCGGTCAAGCGGGGAGCGACACCTACAGCTTCGAAATGGGAATCGATGCCGACTACAATTATTATAACACCACCTCTGGTGGCAGCGTTGCCAAGGCCTTCGAAACCATCGAATACTCCATCAGTGTCACTCGCGCCATCTACATGCGTGATGCTCTACTCAGACCTTATCTTGGTCGAGTGATCATTCGCACAGACCTTGCAAATGATCCATACACCGGACTGACTCAAGGTGGCTACCTTGACGCCGTCAGAACGGAGTGGAACAACAACCAGACTACTACGGATCCTGCCCTGGTGGCAGGCGTCTCACCCACCAAAATCGGTGGCGGCCTCGCCTGGGTAGGCGTTGTGGGAACCAGCAGCGGCTACTCCGTGAACCAATCGGGATCCACCGGAGCCTTTGATGTCGTTCTTCGACATGAGATCGGGCACAACTGGAACCTGCCTCACTTCACAGGCGGTAGTCCAGAAGGAGCCGGGCTAATGGGTGGTAATGTGCCAGGACGCATGAGCAGCACCGAAGCTCACCGCGTCATGGGCCACCGCGACTCGCGAATTTCAATGGGCGGCATTTTGAGCAATGAAGGGATTTACACCAATGTCGAGCTGCCTCCTTTCGCCAGCTTGGATTCCATCTTTTTTACTCAAACTTTGGATACATCGGTCGCCATTGACCCAACTGCCAATGACTTCGATGCCAACAACCAATCCATCAGCCTCGTTTCCTTCGAGAGCACCTCAGCAAAAGGCGGTAGCATCAGCCAGCAGGGATCTACCCTGAACTACACCGCCCCTGGTAATCTGGTAGGGACCGATTACTTCCTCTACACGATCGCTGATTCCGCTGGAAAGACAGCAACTGGCGTGGTGGTGGTCGACGTGCGGGTCGACGAAGACTTAGAACTTTATCTTCCTCTCGACGAAGTGGCAGGCACAAGCTCCGCTAACCAAGCAATCTACGGCAACGACGGCACCCTGAGCGGCACTGATTTCGGCACTGTGAATGCCCCCGGTGTTTACGGAAATGCTCCCGTTCTGGACGGCGTGGATGATCACTTGACGGTTTCGGGCCTGAGCGTGTCGACCAATTCGACAACGCTAACAGCGTGGATCAAGCCAAATGCGAGCAACAACCCATGGGCAGGGATCATTTTCTCTCGTTCTGGCAGCGCTTGTGGATTGAACCTCGGAAGCGATGGCACCGACCTGCGCTACCACTGGAATAACAATCACTGGAGCTGGAGTTCCGGGCTGAGCCCCGCGGCAGATGTCTGGACCTTTGTCGCTCTAGTAATTGAGCCCACACAGGCGACCATCTACATGAACGATGGCACCGGGTTTGTATCCGCCACGAGGGCCGCGAGTCACTCTCCAGCGTCCATGGCCACAACCTACATCGGTCGTGACCCCAATAGCGCAGCTCGTAGTTTTGCGGGCGGAGTTGATGAAGCTCGTATTTATGGAAAGGCACTGACTCAATCCGAACTGCAAGCTATCCTTGAAGGCGGCGCAGCAGAGTCACCATCACCCTTTAATGGAGCAACGGCCGTCAACCAGCCTGAAGTTTCCTGGGGAGCAGCCGGTGGAGCCACCAGCTACAATGTCTACTTCGGCACCAGCGAAACCGCAGTGGCCAACGCCAATACCAGCTCACCTGAGTTCGTCGGCTCGGTCACCGAACCACAAGCAGTGGTCAACGCTCAGGCCAACTCGACCTACTTCTGGAGAGTCGATGCCGTTAAGAGTGGCTCAACCGTTAGCGGGCCAGTTTGGAATTTCTCCACGGGCTCTGTGGTCTACGAATTTGGGCTAGTCGGCCACTGGAAGTTCGATGAAGGCTCAGGCACCCAGATCAACGATCTCTCCGCCAATGGCAACCAGGGCGTTCTCAATGGGACCGCTACCCGCACCGCTGGCTTCGAGGGTGATGCGATCGACTTTGGAGGTGTCGATGGCTCGATCACTTTCGGAAATGGCCCTTCGCTGGGAGGAAAAACGGACTTCACCACCTCCGCTTGGATCAAGACAAGCGCCAGTAGTGACCAAGTCATCATCCAGCAGCGTAACGGTGGCTACAACGGACAGTATCAATTTAAGGTCCAGTCCAATGGTGCGCTCAACTTCTTCGTCTATGGAAACAACGCTTACCAGTTTAACATCACAACCAGTCAAACCGTAAACGATGGTGCGTGGCACTACGTCTCAGCCGTTCGTGATGGTGACAACGCCTACATTTACATCGATGGCAACCCTGCGGCGGCGGCATCAGGTAATGGCGCTGCCCGTGACCTTTCCTCCTCAATTGGTGTCGGTATCGGACGTGATATCCGCGACAACAATCGGCCCTTCAATGGTCAGATCGACGAAGTTAAGCTCTACAGCCTGGCTAAATCCGGAGCGCAACTGCAGCAGTCCTACAACGACTACCTATCGAACTCCAACAGTGCGCCCGTTGTGAGCGCATCGACTTTCACTTTGGCTGAGAATCAAAATGCCGGTGCAAGTGTCGGTCAAGTCTCTGCCAGTGATCCAGATGCCGGTGACGTTCTCAGCTACTCAATCGTAAGTGGAAATGCCTCCGGACTCTTTGCTATCAATTCGACAACTGGAGCAATAACGAGCACTGGAGCTGCTGACTTTGAGTCCGTTTCCAGCTACGCCCTGACAGTCGAAGTTTCTGACAACGCAACGTCTCCACTTGTTGCCAGTGCAACAATTACAGTAAATATCAGCAACGTCAACGAGGCTCCTACCGCATCCAATGCCTCAGGATCACTAGCTGAAAATACGTCGATCGGAACGGTTGTGACTACAGTCACTGCATCAGACGTTGATGCTAATGAGGCCCTCAGCTACGCCATCACCAGCGGAAATGACGGCAGCTTCGCTATCGACCCTAACACAGGGGTCATCTCGACCAGCAGCAACCTGAATTTTGAAGGCACCAGCTCATATGCGCTAGAAGTCACAGTCACCGATAACGGCGGACTCACAGCAACATCCTCCGTCAGCATCTCAGTAACGAATGTTAATGAAGTCCCATCCGCTTCCGGCGGCTCAGCCAGCATCGCTGAAAATTCCTCGATTGGCAGCTCCGTGGTGGGAATTGTTGCCAGCGATCCAGATGCTGGTGACAGCCTTAGCTACGCCATCACTGGGGGCAACGATGGAACCTTTGTCATCAACTCAGGCTCTGGCGAAATCTCTCTGGCAGCTGCGGTCGACTTCGAAACCAACAGTGCCTATGCGCTGACAGTTACTGCCACCGACAATGGTGGGTTGTCAGACTCCGCTGCCGTGAACATCACCGTCCTAGACGTCAACGAGGCGCCAGTCATCTCCGGCGCCAGTGCAAGCTTAGCAGAAAACGCTACCGTCGGCACATCAGTCGCCAGCCTCATCGCCAATGACCCAGATACTGGAGACACACTAAGCTATTCGATCTCTGGCGGTAACGACGGTAGTTTCGCCATCGATTCCAATACTGGAGAAGTCAGCCTCGCCGCACGGCTCGACTACGAAGTCACCAATAGCTACAGTCTAGCAATCACAGCGACAGACAGCAGCGGCCTTACAGATACGGCCACACTGATCGTAAGCGTGACTGATATCGCCGAACTAGCCACCGCTGCTTGGTCCTTCGAAGAAGGCGTAGGTTCGGTCACCGCCGATTCTTCTGGAAATGGCTACAACGGCACCCTCTCAAGCCCAACCTGGGAGAATGGACGGGTTGGTAACGGCCTTCGCTTCACCAGTGACGAGATCAATGTTGGTAACATTCCTCTAGGAGACCGCATTACGATTGCCGCTTGGATTAAGCCGGATGCACTTCCCCTTAATCACGCGATCGTCAGCAAGACCAATTCATTCAGTCTTAAGACTCATGGCGATGGACTTCGCTTCACCACACCAGGAATCAAGGACCACGACGTAGTAAATATTGGCCTCCTATCCGGAGAGTGGCAGCACGTTGCAATCACCTTCAAACAAGGTGATGCAAATGGCGCGCGTTTCTTCCTGAACGGTCAGCTGGTAGGAGTTGTGAGTGCTAGTGCGCTAGCCAACAACTCAAATCCCGTAGTGATCGGCACGAGCCAATGGCTAGGACAAGAGTTCGTAGGAGTGATGGATGAAGTTGTCATCTATGACGACCTACTATCCGATGCTCAAGTAACCTCACTGTTCGCTAGCTACCCCTCGGAGAATAGCGCACCAACATTCGCCAACGGCACCATCAACAGAGCAAATGCGACTTCAGAACAAGCCTACACTGGCACGATTGCTGGAGAAGCTACCGATGCTGATGCTGGTGATACTCTCACCTACTCGCTACAGAGCGGTCCTGGTTGGCTGGCCGTCGCTGCTGATGGCACGCTCAGCGGAACACCTAGCTCAAGCAACATCGGAGCGAATGCCTTCACGGTTCGCGCAACTGATACCGCGGGAGCTTTTGCCGAAGCCATCCTGAACATCGCAGTCAGCGCAGACCTTCCCAGCGTGAACACGGGAGTTGCTGAAGCAATCACTTCAGACAGCGCAACTCTGAACTACGAGCTGACAAGCACAGGTGGTGAAGAGCCTTCAGTGACCCTCTACTATGGCACCGTCGACGGAGGGGCTAACTCAGCCGCTTGGGCTAACAGCCTTAACCTCGGCTCGTTGCCCACCGGAAACTACCAGACTGTTGTCAGTGGCCTCGAAAGCGGATCAAGCTACTACTTCACAGTTGCTGCGACCAATTCTGCAGGGACCGAATGGGGTGGAAGCGCCAGCTTCACCACCGAGAATGACAACTCACCCAAGCTAGCCCGCTTGACAGTCTCATCTGTCACCAGTGGCACTTGGAATCAGGTCAGCCTCGGTCAGACTTATAACTCCCCCGTTATCATCGCGACACCGATCTACGCAGGCTCATCGACTCCACCAGTCAATACTCGCATCAGAAATGCGGCTGGCGGAGGGTTTGAGATCACAGTCGAAAGACGCGATGGACAAACCACACCAGTTAGCGTGGACGTCTCCGTCATCGTCGTCGAAGAAGGGGTCTACACCCTCGCTGAGCATGGAGTGAACCTGGAAGCCGTGAAGTTCACGTCAACCATTACCGCCGGCCGTAACAACTGGGTAACAGAAGCACGCAGCTACCAGAACAGCTACACCAGTCCGGTGGTTCTGGGGCAAGTCATGACTTCCAACGATCCATCAGCCTCAGTGTTCTGGGCGACCGGAGGAAGCCGCACCAGCATTCCAAGTGCGACCGCTCTGAACCTTGGCAAGCACGTCGGTGAAGATACAAATACCACTCGCGCAGACGAAACCATCGGCTACATCGTGATCGAGGCTGGAAACCACACCTTCAACGGAAGTCAACTCACCGCAGGCGTTTCCCAAGACAACATCCGAGGAATGAACAGCAGCGGCTATTCCATTCCGCTTAGCCCATTCCTCACCAGTGCCTCCAACGCAGTTCTCTCTTCAGCTGCCATGGACGGAGGAGACGGCGGTTGGCCGATCTTGTTCGGTTCAAATTCGATCTCAACATCGAATTTGCAAGTCGCCATCGACGAGGACACGATTGGAGATACCGAACGAAATCACACCACGGAACAAGTGGCATACCTAGTGGTCGAGTAACATCAGTCGTTTGGCTCAGCAGAGCTACGTAGCGATCATCGTCGAGGTCGGGGCAAATTGCCTCGGCCTCGACTTTTTGTTGAGAGATCACATGAACCTAATCTGGAGATGATACGTGCGAGTTTGGAAACTCGCGCTCCGTCGTCTGTCAGCGGATGTGCAGTGGTCACCCGAAGAAAGACTTTCTCCCTATCAGTGGCGATGCTTCCAATCTCGTGGCTCGGGCGTCTCGCACGTAAGCCTAA
>CAXIBU010000095.1:0-10993 GCA_964021555.1 uncultured Verrucomicrobiales bacterium
TCTAGGCCTGAGGTGGCGCGGGTGTGTTGATCGTGAAGCTTGATTAGTTTAGCGAGCGCAGGTGGGGAGCTTGTGGTCCCATCGTGGTGGATGAATTCGCAGCTTGCGAAAGGCTCGGAAGCTTCTTGATGACGGGATTGCCAGCGACGGATACGGTTCTGCTCGATCTGGTTGACGTAGGGGTAGCTGGCGCGAAGGGCCTTCATGCCACAGCGCCAGGGTTTGGGGTTGAGCCTAGCGCGGAAGGATTGCTGGGCGAGGCACAGCCTTTGATAGAGGGGATCGGTATCAAGTAAGGACATCAATTGCTGGGTGGCATCTGCTGCGGGGGCGTATTCTGCGTGGGTGAAGAGGTATCGAAGGCCCGCTTTGGTCCGGTAGGCGCGCACTCCGAAATGAGGGTTGGATGAAATGAGATCATGCAGCCGTTCGAGTGCTGCCTTCTCTTTTTCTTCTCTGGGGTTCTTTTGGCTGAGGCCAAACCAGTTACCCACGCTCGAGCTGATGTTGGCGATGGCTGAGCTCTCATCTTCGAGATCGACGTCGACGAACATGAGCTTGGCCGTATTCAGGATCTGACAGCCGTATGAATTTAGGGTGATGGCAGCTTCTAAAGTTCCTTCTTCGTTATAGAACTTTTCGAGCACTTCTTCACGCACGGGTTTGTTGCCATAGAGGTAGGATTCGGGGCGGTCACCACCTAGCACGCGGGTCATGACTCCTTGCGATCGTTGCCGGGCGACAGCCTCTGCATCCTCTAGGCTAAGATCCGACCAGCCCCAACAGGCGAATGGGCCCTCTGAGGCTCCATCATAGTCGGCAAAAGCCCAATGTTTTGGGAAATTCATAGGGTAATGAATTACGGTTTTTTGATGGCTTGATCAATTGCTTTTAATAGCGACTTTTCACCGTCGCTGTCCTGTGAGAGCTCCCAGATCATCACGCCACCGCATTTTTCTTGGGCCATTCGGCACTTGGCCTGGATGGTGGAGAGGCCGTTGTAGCGGACCTTGTCAATCTGGTCCTTGGTGTGAGCGGTGGGATCACTCTCAAGTAGTTTCCGGTATGGAGTGTAGGGACTGCGACCGTAGAAGGGGAGCCCTAGAATGAGCTTTTCTTTGGGGCAGCCCATCTTCGTCCAGAAGGCGATGGATTTTTCCGCTTGAGCGATCAGGCCGTGATCGTGGCCGTCGTAGGCCATTAAGTTGAGCATATCCAGCGAGGCGAAGACCTCTTTTTCAACGCCTTTGCTGCCATAGGAAACCACTGCAGCGGAGAGAAATTTTCCTTTCGGTTCAAGCACGGCATCGAGCTCTTGAATGAGGGCGGTGAAGTTCTTGGCTGAGTCGCCTGCGTCGGGGTATTCCCAGTCCATATCAACTCCATCCAGTTGGTATTGGTCCACGAGCCCGACGAGTTCGGCGATCAATTTGGCTCGGAGTTCGGGACTTGCAGCGAGGGTCTCGAAGGCGGAGTCGTCACCGTCGTTCCAGCCGCCGACTGCGATGCCGACTTTGACATTCTTTTGGTGGGCGAGTTTGACGAGGTTCTTGAGTCGTTGGGGATTGGGTAGCGGTTTGAGGGTGCCGTCAGGATTTGGCAGGATGAAGCTGTAGTTGATGTGAGTGAGCTGATCCAGCGAGAGCTTGGTTTCCTCGACGCCCCAACTCGCGTAGTAGCCGATGACCTTGAATGAATCACTGGGCTTGGCCAAGGCTAGGCCAGTGAGCAGGAAGAAAGCGAAGATGAGTAACTTCATAGTGAGATGATACGTGTAAGCTTTTCATTTTCTAACACCTAACGAATAACACTACGGAAAAACCTTGGGTCATCGGAGAGCGGGACTTGCCAAGGGCTTTCTGGCTGGGGGTCGAGGTCTTCGAAGCTTCCTTCGGTGAGGTCGGAGCTGACTTGGATGATGCCAGAGAATTCGAGCACTGTTCCGGTTTGATCCTGGCTGACGGAGATTCGCGGTGGCGAAACAAGCTCGCGAACGACTCCGTCTTGTTTGTTCAGAACGAAGACTCGCCCCGGGGTGTCGAGGCTGAAGCGTAGGTCGGCTCGGCTCGCATTTCCCAAGCCGCGAGAGGCTCTGGTCTGATTGATGAGGTCAAGCAGTTGAACTTGATTGCCGCTTGGGGTGAAGGGACGAACTTCGGAAAGCCCCGCCTGGCCTCCGGCTAATGGATCGGTCTCGACGTTGAGGGTGAAGATGGCACCAGTGGGAAAATCGCCCAGCCAGAGCAGCCCGTTAGCAGAAGGGATATCAGAGTCGCGCAGGACTTCGCCAACCGTCACGGCGCGGTTTGAGATGCCGGTGGGTAGGTCTGAAACGGTGTTGGTATGGTCGTATTCCGAGACAGGGTCAGTTAGGCCAGAGCTTGAATTTGACTCGAAGGGGAAGCTGCCTTCTCGTAGGTCCCAGCCGAAGTTCGCACCGTTGGCACCGAGGTTGATTTCCTCTACTGCATTCTGGCCGATGTCGGCGATCCAAAGTCGTCCATCGCTCGTATCCCAGCCGAAGCGTTGTGGATTTCGCAACCCGTAGCAGTAAATCTCGGCAAGCGTGCTCGAGTTTCCATCTGAGGCGAGAAGGTTGGCGGCGACCAGACCGTATTGACCATTTGAGCTGTTGGTCCCCAAAGGGTTGATTCGGAGGATGGCTCCGTAGGGGTTGCTGTTGTCCTCGCCGTTCTCCTGTGGATCAGCCCCCGAGCCGCCGTCTCCGATGGCAACGTAGAGATTGCCATAGTCGGGGTCTGTGGTGTCGATTCCCGATTGAAAGGCGATCAATCCAGCATTGTGGTTGCCGTAGGGCTGTTGAAGACGCATCAGAATCCGATAGGGCGGCTGCCCTGCGACGGGAGAAAAGGTCGAAGCGATGGGGTCCTCACAGGTCCATTCGACCAGCAGGGTGTGAAAGATATTTGATCCGCCTGGATCGAAGTCGGGCGTGTCGTCTTTGTCGTTTGAGCTGAGGATGGTGTAGAATTTTCCAAATCCCGCCTCGCCAGTCTGATTGAAATCAGGGTGAAATACAAAGGCTTGGAATCCCTGTTCTCCTGAGGCCGTGCGCAGCTCAAGCGCAGCATAGTCGCGCATGTCGAGGTATTCGGTGACCTGTGTCGGCTGGCCGGGGGTGAGGTCCAGGAGGTAGAGCGGACCGCGCTGGTCATTGACGAAGTAGCGCCCGGAGGGATCACGAGTCATCACGCTCATGCGAGCGGGGGCATTGCTTGATGAGTCCGGCAAAGTCGCCACTTCAGTCACGAATACCTCAAGGTCCGAGGTGGGTATCGGTGTTGGAAAACGGTCCTGAGCACGCGCGGCCCCGAAGTTTAGCGCGGCGAGGGTGATGAGGGACGTCGTTAGGTTACGAAAGCGCATCCGCTAGCATAGAGCTGCTAGGGCTGGAGTGCAAACTTTGAGGAATGGATTGGTGGGGCTGAGGTTCGGGGTGAACGAGCAAAAATTAACCGTCTGAAGGGTTTGGAACGACCATTTCTTCTGGATCCGGGACGTTGCCGATGGCTTCGACTTGGATGAAATTCGGGCCGTCGTTGATTGGGATGAAGGCTTCGCGGCGAGAGTAGCCAAACGGGACGCCGGTTTGATCGAAGGCTTCGAAGCTTGGCGAGGCGCTGGGTAGCCAGTTGCTGAGGTTGGCTGACTCTTGCAGTTCGTAGGTGATGCCGACGTCTCCGCGTTCGAGCCACTGAACGACGATGTCGAAGCCGTCATTGCCGAAGGCAAATGGCAGGGTATCGACGACCGCTGGATTGCCACCGAAGTAGAACTCTTCGCGGTTGGTGCTGCCGTCGCCATCGAAATTGGCGGACGGGTCTGAGCTTGCCAGACTCAGGTCGAGGCCAAAGTCATCAGCCCACTCGAAATAGATGCCATTTCCATTAAGGTTTGCTGTGTTAAAGTAAACCGTTGGCAGGACCTGCGCCGTATCCGCTTCTTCGAAAATAAAGTTGCGATTGCCACCCTGCTCGAATCCGTTCCACTCGGCGGGAAGGTTTGGGCTGTCGGAGTTGAATTTGTATTCGCCAAAGAAATCGCCGGGGCGACCGCTGGCTGAAATGGTGATCTCATAAATGCCATCTTCATCCGCATCCGTCAGCACGGGGCCGTCGGCGACAGAGAAGTTGTTCCAGAAGTTGCCAACGACGCGAATGCTGTCAGTCGTGGGATCAAACAAACCAAGTTTCTGAATGACCCGCGTATTTACTGAGAAGGTGATGTCCCGGCTGCCGGCTTGAAGTGGCTCGGGGTCGACATCGTCGTTGATGCCGTCGCCATCGGTATCGGCATTGGTGGGATCGGTATCGGTGAGAAATTCGTCCTTATTGAGGATGTTATCACTATCCGCATCGCCATCGGGGTCGGCATCGAGGCCGTAGGCAGTGAGAAATTCCGACTCGGAGGCGAAGTTTACTCTTTCAAAGGAGTAGGTCAGAACGGCTTGGTCGAAAATGAAGCGGTGAATGCCGGAAGCGGTGACCTCTGCATCAATGTCTGGACCGTTTGGCGTGACGGTAGTGGCGGTATCAGCACCCCAGTTGTCCTCGAAGCTACCAGCAGCGAATTTGAAACGAATTTGCTGAGCCGTAAGGAACTGATAATCCAACTGCCAGACGTATTGGTCGGAAAGGTCGCTGGTATCCAGCTGGACCATGTCTGTTGAGGGATCGTTGGCACCAGGAGTGGCGGTGAACTCAGCCGGTTGGTTGAATGTTCCGGGGACCGTCATGAACTCAAAGTTGGGGACATTGGGGTCGGACTGGTAACCGAGGGTCGAGGTGTTGTTGACCTCATCACCGTCTTTGAAACCGTCACCATCCGTATCGGCCACGAGTGGGTCAGTTCCGGTTTGATTTGCGTCGATGAAAAATCCGCCGCCATCTTCAACCGTGTCCGGCAGTCCGTCGTTGTCATCGTCCGGATCGGTGTCGTCCGGATTGCCGTCGCCGTCGTTATCATTGTTGAGGACGGTGAAGCTGAGCGTTTGAGTTCCGGGCTCCGTCTCAAGGTCGATTGAGTTCAGAGTATTGCCGATGTCATCGGTGACGCCGGTTCTCGAGCCGAGAAGTTGGTTTGAGGCAAATGTGGTGTTGTTATTAACTAAAATGGCGGTGAATTTGACTTCTTGCTCACCCGCTGGGACGCCCATGGAACCGAGGCTCAGCGCCATTTCGATCCCATCGACCAGAGCGCCGTAGTCATCGGGGGCAGTGCCGAATAGGTCGGTGTAAAATGTGCTGATGGAGCTGATGATTCCGCCGGATTGCGGGGCAGTGGTGCTCTCGCCGATGAAACTGCGGACGCCGGTCTGGAGGTTGTAGAGATTAACAAAGGCGGCATCCTGAGTGCCATTGCCATAAATACGGATGGCATAATCAGCCTCAAATCCATCCTCGAAAGTCAGGCCCTCGGTAGCTGAGCTTCCGAAGTTATTGATGGTCGATTCCTCACCACCTGAAGTGATTAGATTATTGGCGATGAAGTTCACCCCACCAGGCTTCGAGTCGATGAAAATGATTACCGCATTGTCCACGGCTGACGAGGCCAGGCTCAGGTTGAGATTGCCACCGTCTTGTTGGGCGTGGAGGTTGGCGAGGTAGTTGCCATCACCCCAGTTTGACGCAACGGTCTGAGTGGCCAGCTCGGTATAGCCTTCTGCGACATCGCGAGTGCCGTCGACGATCACTTGAGCGTTGATGGCTGGGCACGCGAGGAGCGCGGCCAAGGTAAGTTTGGTGGGTATTTTCATTTGAAGATTTAACGGAGTTAGAAAAGCGGTGGGGATATCTAGCATAATAACTTACTCGATAGGAGCCCCCGTGACCATGATTCGATAAAAGTTTTTAACGAGTCCCGGGTCGGTCGTGTGGCTAAGAGAGATTTCGGTGCCTGAGCCTTGCTGGTTACTCTGGACGGTCTCCCAATCGCCATCATCCATCGTGTCGCTGGCTTGGAGGTGGTAGAATCGACCCTCCTTGGCCTGGACCTGTAAGATGACGCCATTACCCGAGCGGGTGATCGACTTTGGAGCGAAGAGGGAAGTGTTATCCAATGGGTTGGCCCCGGCCAGGTCCTCCTCCGCATTGGTTTGGCCGTCTTGGTCTTCATCACCGGTCGGGCTCAGGACTTTGATCGACTGGCTAGCTGAGCCGAGCGGCCCCTTGTTTGCGGTGAAGTCGGGATTGACCGCTTGTAGGCTGATGTTGACCTGTTGGCCGGGGAGGGCATCGACCAAGATCTGGCTCACGGTGGTCACGGTGGTTGAGGTCGTGCCATCAATATCAATGGTCACTTCGTAGGCGGGCCGGACCCCAGCGGAATCCGGAGCCATGTCCTCCCAATCGAAGAATACACTGCCTTCGATGGCGTAGGCAAAGTCATTGATCCCAGCGGCTGCGGGGGCGGTCGCTGTCGGGGCGGTGATATCGTAGACCTTGAGAAACTGGGCCTCGTAAGGCTCGGCGAGCCAGCCGGAATTACTAGCAGGCACGGGGTAGAGCTGGACGAAGAAGCCATCATTGATCAGCTGGTCCCGAGTGAATCCGTTGCCCCAGAGCCATAGGTCGCGCCGGTTGGATTGCTGGGCGGTGTAGGCGGCGATGTTCTTACTGTTGTAAATCCGCCCGCTCGCCAGCCCTATGCGATCGGCGAGGGGGGTGGGAACTTTATAGTTATCACTTTGCTGTGCATTGCGGTCGAGGTTGACGAAGTTCAGAGTGACGTCAGTGGTGGCGGGTGCGGCTCCTTCAGTCTGGTATTTGGCGACGGCGTGGATGCGGCTGTTATTGCCGTCGCCATCGAGGAACCAGCGGTTGGAGCTGCGCAGCGAAGGGCTGAATAGGCGGGCACTTCCCATACCTGAATAGACTGGGTAGAGCTGGTCGTTGCCGAAATTCGTATCATTCCAGATCGGCTGCATGGAATTGTAGCGTTTGAAATGCGGAATTTGTTTCCCAAAATTGGTCTCGTAGTGGTCGTAGCCAAAGGTATAGGAAATCCCGAGCTCCTGACCGGGGAAAATCATGGGCACTCCGTCCATGGTGCAAGCGACGCTGTAACGGATAAGCGCCTCCCAAGGGTCAGTGTAGTTCTCTTCATCGTGCGAGACGTTGTTAATCAGGACGAGGCCCTGGCCGTAGGCGTTGCGGCGTCCTTCGAAAATATTGCGGTAGTCGGCGGCGGTGGTGGCCGACTTCAGGGGAAAGACGATGTTCTCGTTGAGGATGTCGAAGTGGCGGTTCGAGCGGTAGGTCACGGCTCCGCCATCGAGTGACTCACTCATCATCACGAAATTCCACTTCTTCTCGCGAGCGACATTGATGATGTATTCCCAGCAGCGGGGAGGAAGGCCCTGGCCAAAGTCGCAGCGCAGGCCGTCGATGCCGCGGGCATCCCATTCGTAGCGTTGCTCTAGGGTGAGATTGGGCTCGGTCTCGCTGTTGCGATTTTGCCCGGCAGGGCGGGTTTTATCGAGCCAGTGGGTGGCATAGGTCGCGAAGTATTTCCAAACTTGGCGGGTGACGTTGCGGTCTTGGCCGTTCTGAGTGAAATCCGCTGAGTTCCAGTTGGCATCATCGAAAAAGAATAGGTCGCTCTCGTTGGTATAACTGCTGCGCTCGGGTGAGGTGTCGGTCTCGACCAAGGCATCGTAGCGACCGAAATACACGTCCTTCACGTCGCGCCACTTACCAAAGTCGAAGCGATCCGGGCCAGCGGCGATGTTGGCTGCGGACGACGCGCGCTGGCCGTAGTTGCCATCTGCCGAGAAGAAACGGGCCTCGCGGTCGCGAATTTGATCATGCTGATCCCAAGTCGCCCCGCTTGGCTGTAGTAGGTCGACCCCCGGCTGACCGAGCTCGACGTCGAAGCCGGTGTGGTTGAAGGGGGAATCCAGCATGATTCCTACCCCCTTGGCATCGGCATCGACCATGAAGTTCTGCCAAGCAGTCATCGCTGCGTCGCGATTGGCTTGATCCAGCAAGGCGGCATCACTGAAGGGATCCCCTTGAAAGTTACGGCTCATGACCGGATTGACCTCGAAGAAATTCCTCACCGCATAAGGGCTACCAGGTTCATAGGGTGGGTTATTTTGGTCCCAGCCGCCGAAGGGCTCGCGTCCGTCGCGGGCGGTCGGGTGGATGGGTTGGAACCAGAGCCAATTGGCGCCGAGAGCCTTCAGGTAGTCGAGGTCCCAGCGATTGTTAAGATTGTGAAGCGCTCCGAAAGCATTGTGCATGTCCTCGATGGTCGAGCGATTCGCGAAAGTGTCGTCGGTAGCCTCGATGTTAAGAACATTGATCTCGTAAAGGTTGATATTTCGGGCATCGACCGGGCTGACGGTGATGGCGTGATCGCGGCGATTGGCGGCGGCATTGGTATACCAGCGCCAGTTCGGATCCCCGGCGACTTTCCAACGGGCGGTCAGTCGGTAGGCACCGGTTTTCTGAGCGGGGAGGGTGAGGGTGTAGGTGCCAGCACCCTCATTGGTCATGGTGTAGGCTTTGAAATAGTGGGCGTCGTCGCCTGCGATTAGCAAATTCGGATCAATCCCGGAGATGCCATCATCGTAGCCATCGTTATTTGCATCTTCATCCGCGCGGTCGCGGCGGTTGAGGTTGGTGTAGACCTCGACCTCGGTCAAATTCGCTTCGCCTGGGGCAAAAACGATGTCTAGAGGAATGCTATCATTGGCAATTTCATCGATGAAAAGTTTCGAGGTGGTGTAGTTAGCATTAAGCCCGTTGATGGTCAGGTTGGGCTGGCCCAATTGACCATTCTGATAGACAAAGATCTGGTTGTCCTGTCCCGCGGAATGATCGGCGAATTTTTCTTCATTCGTGGCATCATTCCACAGGCCGATGCGGTATTTGACCTGAGAACCAAAAGCGAGGCCGTCGAGCACATTGGGAAGTGAAGCGATCCAGAGGGCCGCATTGCCGTTTCCGGAGTCATCTCGCTGGGTGCCGTCGAATACTAGTGGCGCGGCGCTGGTGCTGGCATTGGAGGCGGTGCCGAGGCTGCCGGCGGGATCGGTTCCATCGGTGGTGTAATAAACAGCGCCATTATTTGCCCAGCGGGAGGCGGGCGAATTATCCGGACCGATGTAGCCGGTTTTAAGCTGCAGGTTCAAGTTGTTATCAGCGGCGGTGATGTTGCCGCCGTGGAGAATCCAGCCGGGGCGGTTGCGGATCGAATACGGGGCGGCTTGGGCGGCGGCTTGGTCGGTGCCGGCGGTGAAATTATTAAGCAAGTCGCCACCAAAAAGGTAAGTCGTCTCGGGCTCGGTGCCGTCGAAAGTCACCTCAATGTAATACTCAATCACGTCGGAAGCCGCAAAAGTCGAGGTCGGGATCGAGGCTGACCAGAACTGGGTGCCGCCGACATTGGAGAAAAACCCGAGTGGGACCGATGTCCAGGCACCGATCACTCCGCCGCGCGGTGTGACGCGATAGAAGACATTGCCGCCGGTTTGGTTGCCATTGGCTCCGAAATTCTTGAAGAAGCCTTGGTAGACCGTGATATCGTTACCTGCGACTTCGTAGAGTGGTGCGCGCATGGTCGGGCCGCCGAGGTCCGGGTGCGGATTGGCGGGCTCGTGCCAGACGATGCCAGGAGCGGCAAAGAGCGAACTGATGGCCGCGCCGATCAGCGAGAGGGCAAGCTTGAATTTAAAGTTCATTAGGGAAGTTGAATCAAAAGTTGATAATAACGGGCGTTGGCATCCTTGGAGGCATTCGGTGGCTCCAGGGTTCCATCGTCGGTGACTTCAAGGGCGGGGGTCATGGCGTCGGGCAGCATGTCAGGGCCGAGTCGTGACCAATCCTTTAAATTAGTGCTCCACTCGATCTTGTAGCGCCGATCGGGCATCGCCGGGAAGTCGAGCTTGGCATTGCCGTCGCCGAGCATTTGAATGTTGAGTTTGGGGAACAGGTGGACGTCGACCACCTGCGGATTAAGCCCGACCAGATACTCCGTGAGGTTGCTCATGCCGTCCTTGTCGGGGTCGCCATCGGGGCCGTTGTCAGGATTGGTGCTGCCATCGTCGTCATCATCGAGACCGTAGAGGTCTTCCCAATCGCCGGGCAGAAGGTCGTTGTCGCAGTCACCGCATTCGGCGACGAGCTCGAGAGCGAGGGAGAAGCTCTGAGCCGTGCTCTCCAACTCAACCTGTGTGGTTTGAGCTTGGTTGCGCATGTTGATGGTATCGACATCGAAGACGCCCGGCGTGCGGTCCGAGGCGGCACTCTGATAGGTGCTGCCGCCGAAGCCATCGCCCGAGTATCGGATCACGGTGCTGATCCGCTCGGTTGCGGTGCGATTTTCCACTCCGACACTGGCTCCGGTATCGAGCGTGTCGCTCAGGTCGCGCTGGCCCTTGTGGATGAGGCTTTGCAAATCCGGGGTCAGCCCGAAGCGAACGAAGAGCTTGGTGATGGCCGGATCGAGAACGTAATCGGCCTGAAGTTGCTTGGCGGAATCAGCGAGGCTGATGGTTTTCTCTATGAGCCCGTCTGACGAGACAAAGACCCAGCTGGCGGCGGGGCCAGCGGTGACTTGGTAGGTGTCATTAACATAGGCATTGCTGTTGGGGCCGGCGGCGAACCAATCTTTGAAGCCAGAGGTGCGGCGGGCATTGATGGTCCCACCAGTGTTATTACTATCGCCCTCAAATTCGGTTTCAGTCCCGGAATACGAGAGGAAGTTGCCAACGACTTGGAAGACTTCTCCGCTGGTGGCTTCGCGCGCCCAAGCGGCGGTGAGGCGTCCGCCAGTGGATTCGAATAGTGCGAAGACGTTGGCATTTTTCAGCACATATTCATCGGCTCCGTCGAGATCGAGGTCGACCGCTTCGGCGACAGCACTACTTGGCGGGCTCTGCGCCCAAGTCTCGACGGCGGCATAGATCGCAGCGTAGCGCATTTGCGACTGTGCCTGCTTGGAAAAGTCGGCGAGCGTATTGAAATCG